>CAMDKT010000214.1 GCA_945900935.1 Candidatus Sulfopaludibacter sp. SbA3
CATGGGCGTATTGATGAATCTCGGCTTCAGTCAAAGTCAGATTCGCCAGGCCGGCCACATACCGTACCTGCTCTTCAGTTAGCTTCACGCGGAAATCCTCATCCGTTTGGCCTCCACGCGCTCATGCTCCGCGCGCGAGGCAAGATATAAATGCCGGAAAATCGGATCTGTGATCCCATCGGCCCGGTCGTCTTTGCTGTCGAATGCCAAGGCAATCTTCGGCGCCCGCCGCGGCGTGCCGATGCGAAACTCCACCGATTCAATCAGCCCCGGCCCGGCCATACCCTGCAACTTCACCAGAATCTGGCTCGTCATCGTGGCCAACTGCTTTTGCCACGTGGCGTCTTCGACGTCCACCACCATCCGGCGCCCGTACAACTTCACCGGCCCGGTCCGTTGCGCCAATCGCCGTCCCACCGCCACCGGCCACATGGCTTCGGCAAACTCCTCAGGTGCGAGTCTGGCGTTTTGCAACTTGATCTTCGATAGAAGTCTGGCGGCGCGTTGCATGGCAGGGAAGTCGAATCCTAAATTTTAGCACTGGCGGAACTGTAAGCCGGTTTCTGTGTCTTTCCGAAGAAAGATGGCAATCATTCCTCTGGGCGAGTCATTACTGACAAGCTCTAGCAACCTACCCGGGTGTCGATCAGGACGAGCCGCCCCTTCACCCCTATTTGGTCTTGCTCCGTGTGGGGTTTGCCTTGCAATCCGCATTACTGCGAACACGGTGCGCTCTTACCGCACCTTTTCACCCTTACCCCCCCGGCCCCTTGCGGAACTTGGACGGCGGTATAATCTCTGTGGCACTTTCCGTAAAACCCGCTTTGAGCGAGCCCCCCCGGCCGTTAGCCGGCACACTGCTCTGCGGAGACCGGACTTTCCTCCAGCGAATCCTTTGCAGGATCCCCCAGCGATTGCCCGTTCCGCCAGTACAATTATCAGTATCCCATGCGCAGGCTGATTTGTATTCTCACATTGCCATTATTTGCGGCCGACCCGTTGCCGGAGGATCGCGGTGCCGCCGGGCTTTGGCGAGCCATGCTGCAATTGCAAACGACGGCGCGCGTCCTCCATATCGCTGCGCATCCCGATGATGAGGACGGCCCCACTCTGACTTACCTCTCCCGTGGCCGAGGCGTTGATGTCACCCTGCTCAGTCTCACGCGTGGTGAGTCCGGAGCCAACCTTGTCACCGGCGATTTCTTCGATCGCCTCGGGGCGTTGCGAACTGTTGAGTTCCTACGCGCCGCGCAATACTACGGTGCCGATGTTCTATTCACCCGCGCCGTCGATTACGGCTATTCGAAAACCGTCGCCGAGACGTTCCGCCAATGGGACCGCGCCGCCGTGTTGAAGGATGTCGTCCGCGTGATCCGCACGGTCAAACCCCACGTCATTCTCTCCCGTTGGAGCGGCACGCCGCGCGACGGGCACGGCAATCACGAAGCGGCCGGAATCATTGCCCAGGAAGCCTTCACCGCCGCCGCCGATCCGAACTTTATTACCGGCGATTTGAAGCCATGGAAGGCCGATAAAATCTACATCGGCAACCGCAATGCCATCGAGCAGTCCACCGTGAAAGTCGATCACGGCATGGTCGATCCGTTGCTCGGCCGCAGCTATTCCCAGTTCGCCCGCGAAGGCCTCCGCTGGCAGCGTTCGCAAGGGGCGGGCGCGGCGACCGCGCGCCCCGGCCCAACCGCGTCCTACTACACGAATCCCAACTTCAACGGGAAGGAGCAATCCTTCTTCGACGGCATCGACACAGGCCTATCCAAATACCCCGAACTCGCCCGTCACATCGACGCGGCCGTGAAGGCCTTCCGCATTGACGACTTGAAAGCCGCCGCGACTCACCTCGCCGCCGCGTTAAAGGTCGCCAATCCCATCAAAGTTCGGCAACTCAACCACGCATTAGCCCTCGCGCAAGGTATCCAAGTCGAAGCCCGCGTGGAGCCGAAGGTGGCAAGCGCAAGCCCATTCCGCCCCGCCGAAACTTTTTCTCTAGCCGTCCCCGGCCAAACTTTCAACGTGAGCGTCAAGCTCCACGGCGCCGAAATGCAAAGCGTGGAGTTCACGGGCGGACTGATCGCGAAGCTCATCGAGCCCGGCCGTTACCAGGTCACCGTGCAGCCAAACTCCGCACTCACCAAAGCGCACTGGCACCGTAACTCCGTCCGCGAAACGGCGTACCAACTCGACCCCGTTCCGGCACCCCTGACCGTGAAAATCAGCTACAAAGACGGCGAAATCGAAACACCAATACTCGTGAGTCCGTTGGACACGCTGGGAGTCGAGAAGCTGAAGCCGTTGGCGATCGGTCCGCCTGTCGCCATCAAGTTCGCCACCGAAGCCGGCATCCTGCCGTTAACCAATCGGACGTACGAAGTGCAATGCATAGTCAGTTCCAACGTTGACGGTCGCGCCGCCGGAACCGTAATGCTGAAAATTCCCGATGGCTGGACTGCCGAGCCGCCCCAACAACCCTTCGCCTTCGAAAAGGAGAAGGAAGAGGCCACTCTAAAATTCCGCCTCACCGCCCCGGCCGATCGAAAAACCGGCGATGCCAACATCGAAGCCACGGCCGCTTACAACGGGAAAATCTACACCGCCGGCCACGATGAAATCACCCAGCCCGGCTACGAGTCCGTGTACCTCGCCGCGCCCGCCCGCCACCTCGTCCGCACCATCGACGTGAAGGTAAAGCCAGGCCTGAAGGTCGCCTACATAACGGGGACCGGCGACGACATCCCAGAAGGCCTTCGTCAGCTCGGAATCACGCCGGACATCCTCGACAAAAACGCGTTGGCGACCGCCAATCTCAACCAATACACAACGATTCTGCTGGGCATCCGCGCCTACGCCGTCCGCGCCGACGTGCGTACAAACAACCAGCGTCTGCTCGACTTCGTGAATAACGGCGGGACGCTCATCGTGCAATACAACACCCCCGAGTTCGACAAGAATTACGGGCCGCTTCCGTACTCCATGGGCCGCAATCCGGAAGAGGTAAGCGAGGAGGATTCGCCAGTAACAATTCTCGAACCCGCCGACCCCGTCTTCAACACGCCCAACAAAATTACGCCGCAGGATTTCGATGGCTGGGTAGAGCAGCGCGGCTCAAAGTTCCTGACCACATGGGACCCCGGATACAAGGCGCTTCTGGAAACCCACGACACAGGCCAGGCACCGCAAAAAGGCGGCTGGCTGGTGGCCCGCCACGGCAAGGGTCTCTACATCTATTGCGCGTACGCGTGGTATCGGCAACTGCCCTATGCCGTGCCTGGCGGCGTGCGGTTGTTTGCGAATCTGATCAGCCGGTAACAATCGGCTACAATGAAGCCAGAATCTCATGTCCAAAACAGTGAACGTCTATCATTCGGACAACGGTTGGGCAGTCAAGCGCACTGGCGGGGGCGCAAGCAAGCTCTATCGCACGCAGCGGGAAGCGATAGAGATCGCCCGCGCCATTGCAAAGAGGACGGCCCCGAGTCAGATGGCTGTCTATGCGAGAAGCGGCATGGTTCGACTTAACGAACGATACGGCCGCCCCAGTTTAAAGCAACAGCATCCAATGACTCCTCGCTCGAGGGAGATTCAGACCGCAGTCGGCAAGTACATGCTGGAGCGGTTCGCCTCCGACCCGCATCCTCCCCGTGAATAGCGAATTGCGGAGCGAGGACGTCTTCATCAATTGCCCTTTTGATGAAGGCTACTCACCCATTTTCAGCGCGATTGTTTTCGCCGTATTCGAACTCGGATTTGTTGCCCGGTGCGCTCGTGAAACCGATGACTCGGGTGAAGTCCGCCTTGCGAAGATCGAGCGCATCATTGAGGAGTGTAAGTTCGGAATCCACGATATTTCCGAAGTGGGCTTGGACCCGGTAAACAACCTGCCGCGATTCAATATGCCTTTAGAATTGGGCCTCTTTTTCGGATGCAAGCGATTCGGCGGCGAGGAACAGAGTCAAAAGCTCTCCCTGATCCTCGACGTCGAACAGTACCGGTACCAGAAATTCATTTCCGACATCGCCGGTCACGATATCCGTCCTCACGGCGGCCGACCGGACCTGGCGATCATTGCGGTGCGGAACTGGCTCGCCGCCGCTTCAAAACAAGAGCGATTCCCTGGTGGCGCGGCCGTTGTGAGGCGCTACGCGAGTTTCCGCGCGGAGTTTCCTCTAATGTGCGCAAAGGCAAAGTTGGAGCCGGGAGCACTGACTTTCCCCGACCTATCGGGTCTGATCCAGAGTTGGTTGAAGGCCGACCCGTAATCAAATAAAATTACGCCGCGGGATTTTGAAGGCTGGGTAGAGCAGCGCGGCTCGAAACCCAGGACACTGGCCAAGCTCCGCGTCATGGCAAGGGTCTCGACATCTACTGCGCGTACGCCTGGTATCGGCAACTGCCCTATGCCGTGCCTGAGGGCGTGCGGTTGTTTGCGAATCTGATTAGCCGGTGACAATCGGCTACAATGAAGCCAGAATCTCATGTCCAAAACAGTGAACGTCTATCATTCCGACAACGGATGGGCAGTCAAGCGCACTGGCGGGGGAGCCAGCAAGCTCTTTCGCACGCAGCGGGAAGCGATAGAGATCGCCCGCTCCATTGCCAAAAAGACGTCCCCGAGTCAGCTCGCTGTCTATGCGAGAAGCGGAATGGTTCGAATTAGCGAAGGGTACGGACGCCCCAGTATAAAGGACCCGCATCCAATCACTCCTCGCTCGAGGCAGATTCAGACCGCAATAGGCAAGTACATGCTGGAACGGTTCGCTTCCGACCCGCATCCTCCCCGTGAATAGCGATTTGCGGAGCGAGGATGTCTTCATCAATTGCCCTTTTGATGAAGGCTATTCACCCATTTTCAACGCAATTGTTTTCGCCGTATTCCAACTCGGCTTTGTTGCCCGGTGCGCTCGTGAAACCGATGGCTCTGGTGAAGTCCGCCTTGCGAAGATCGAGCGCATCATTGAGCAGTGTAAGTTCGGAATCCACGACATTTCCGGGATGCAAGCGGTTCGGCGGCGAGGAACAGAGTCGAAAGCTCTCCCTGATCCTCGACGTCGAACAGTACCGATATCAAAAATTCGTCTCCGACATCGCCGGTCACGACATCCGTCCCCACGGCGGCCAACCGGACCAGGCAATCATTGCGGTGCGAAACTGGCTCGCCGCCGCTTCAAAACAAGAGCGATTCCCCGGTGGCGCCGTCGTTGTGAAGCGCTACGCGAGCTTCCGCGCGGAGTTTCCTCAACTGTGCGAAAAGGCAAAGTTGGAGCCGGAAGCACTGACTTTCACCGACCTATCGGGTCTGATCAAGGGTTGGTTGAAGGCCGGCCAATAATTTCAACGTGTTCAAACCTGCGATATCATACCCGTGACATGCGCGCACTCCTCCTCCTCACAATTACCCTCCAAGCCCAGCCCCCGATCGCCGTTGTAGAAAAAATCGCGGGTAAAGTCGGCTTCTACTCCGCTACAGGCGAACGCACAAGCGAGGTCAAAGTCGGCACTTACCCTCACGAAATCGTCCGCTCCCTGGATGGCAAATCGCTCTTTGTCACCGACAACGGCATTCTCTGGATGCAGTACGCCGGCAAGGGCGGCAACACCATATCCATCATCGACGCCGCCAAGCGCGCCAAGACCGGCGTCATCGACCTTGGCGAATACCGCCGCCCGCACGGCATGGCTGTCCACCCGCATTCCGGCCAAATCGTCGTAACCATAGAAAATCCGGACGGCCTCTTATTAGTCGACCCCAAGGAGCGCAAAGTTATTCGTAAGTTCGACGTTCAGGGTAAGTCCCCGCACATGGTCTTATTCGGTCCCGGGGGTAAACGAGCATACGTGTCCAACACCAACAGCGGCACGGTCGCGTCCATTGAAATCGCCACAGGAAAAACAACGCTCATTCCAATGGGTAAGTACCCGCAAGGCGGCGTTCTATCTCCCGACGGCAAAACCATCTATCTCACTAACGCCGAAAGTAACAAAATTGCGATCATTGACACCGCCACCGACAAAGTAACCGGCGAAATTCAGACAGCGACTTATCCCAATCGCGTCACGATAACCCCGGACGGCAAAACGCTCGTCTACTCCCTCGGTCAAACCGGCGAAGGCGTAGGATTCGCCGACACCGCGACAAAAAGGGAAACCGCCACCGTCGCGTTGAAGGGCCAGCCCCTGTCGCTGACCCTCACCAAAGACGGCAAATACGCCTTCTCCGGCATTCAAAGCCAAGGCAAAATCCACGTCATCGACGTCGCCCAGCGCAAGATCATCCGGACAATCACAACGCCGAAGGACGCCGGGCCGGACCCGGCGCTGCCGTTGGAATAACTAATTCACCTGTTCTAAAATCGCGAAGTCACCCGGATTCCACGCCTGCGCAATGATATACAGCTTCTTCCCCACCTTACGTATTACGGCGTTGTGAATGTGCTGGAAGTTAGCCAGGCCCAGGTCTTCCTTGGCCATAATGGTTGACACGACTTTGTCTTTTTCCAGTATGTAAATGGGCGCGCCTTTGGTGCGGTCGGGCCCGTGCAGCGCTCCCACCACCATGTACTGGCCGTCGTAAAAATTATCGCAAGGAAATGACCCCTTGGGCAGTGTGACTGTCTCCAGGTATTTGCCCTCGGGCGTGTACCGATCAATTTCAGAGTTGGGACGGTCGGCGATGTCGATGCGTTTTTTACCGGGTTGGACAGTGACGCCATGTCCGGTACCTAGCTGGCCCACGCCCGTGCCTCTACCGCCAAAGGCCAGCTTATTCCACGTGGCGTCGAAGTTCTTACCCGGCTTCACGCGCGCTGTCAACACGTAGTCGAGCTTGGAATAACCGGTCGGAATGTAGAACAGTCCATTCAAATACTCGACGTCGGTCGGGATAAACGGGCCGTTGCCTTTGAAATACGTGTTCGCGGTTTCGTTCCCGAGATCCGTTTCGGCAGTCGGCGGCTTCAGCGTGTGAACCAAGGTGCCGTCGAGCGTGGTGGTGAAGACGCGATTCGCCGCATTCGCCGGAAACGTCAAATACGTTTCGTTGTTGGCCGACCACAGCGTGGCGTTATGCATGTTGGTCGCCTTCATCTCCTCGGCGGTCGGGAGCATCTTGACGTTCTTCAGGTCGGCACTGATTTGGATAATGCCGGCGCCGGGCAGCGCGAAGTACGTCTCGCCGCGGCCGCTGCGGCGATCGACGGCGAATCCGCCATGCGCCGCCTTCAAAACCTTTTGGGCCTCGGCCGGCAAATGCGTGGATGTGTAGGCGACACGAAAGCGCAGCTTGCCCTGGCCGCTGGTCTTTTCAGCCGTCGCCTGGTGGGCGGGAATCGTGACGGTTCCCAGCGCGAGCGCGATGAGGCCGAAGAATACCGGCGTGATCGGTGATCGTTTCATAGATTCTGTCATCTTAATCCTTTTTTGGCTTCTGCGCAGGACGAGGACGCAATTGGCGATATCCAATCCTGATAGACTCAGGACGGCAAACGAATGACCACTGACATCACCATCCAACAAGACATCGAAAAAGAGTTGAGTTGGGACCCGGCCGTAACCCACAAACACATCGCCGTAACGGTCAAAAACGGCGCCGTGACGCTGGTTGGCGATGCCGCCAATTACCCGGAGAAATGCGCCGCCGCCCGGGCCGCCTGGCGCATTGCCCACGTGCAATCGGTGGCCAATAATCTCCGCGTCGATCTGCCCTTTCCCTCTGAACGCGGCGACGACGACATTGCCCTCGCCGCCATGTCGCTTCTGGAATGGAACTGCGTTGTTCCCCAAACTGTCGAAGTGCAAGTCGCTGTCAGTGTCCTCACACTCTCCGGCGCCGTTCCCTGGCAGTATCAGAAGGAGGAGGCTGAACGCGCTTTGACCGTCCTTACCGGCGTCAAGGGCATTAAGAACGAGATCAAACTCCAGCCCGTTCCGCATGCCGCCGATGTCCGCCCGCAGATCGACGAAGCCATCAAACGCAGCGCCCTCGTCGACTCCTCCCACGTCAAAACTCACGCCGCCCACGGAGTGGTCAGCCTCCGCGGCGCCGTCCGCACCCGCGCCGAGTTTGAGGAAGCCATGCATGCCGCCTGGGCCGCTCCCGGAGTTACAATCGTCGAAGACCACATCACTATTGGCTAACCAGCAGGCTTCTCGAAAACGGCACGCGGCGCGGGCGGCATGGGCGAAGTCTACAAAGCCAACGATACGCGGATTGGCCGCACCGTCGTCATCAAAATCCTCAGAGGCCCGTTCACGGATCGATTCACCCGCGAAGCCATAGCCATCTCGGCTCTCAACCACCCCAACATCTGCACGTTTGTACGACCTCGGGACACAGGACGGAACCAGTTATCTGGTAATGGAGTATTTGGAAGACTAGGCATATGCCCTGCAACTGCTTGACGCCCTGGAAACCGCGCACCGCGCCGGGGTCACTCACCGCGATGTCAAACCGGCCAACATCTTACTAACGAAGGCGGGTATTAAACTCCTCGATTTCGGCGTCGCTAAATCCCGCCCGCTCACTCTCGGCGCTACGGACGAGACGCTGACCAGCGAAGGCACCATCCAGGGAACGCCGCATTATATGGCCCCGGAACAGGTGGCGGGGGAACAAGCCGACGCCCGCGCCGATAACTTCGCGTTCGGTGCCGTGCTCTACGAGTTACTAACTGGGAAACGGGCTTTTCAGGGTCCTAACTCGGCCAGCATCATCGGCGCGGTGATGAAGGACGATCCTTTGGCGATCGGCCCGCTGCCGCAAAGCGTTCCTCCGGCGGTGCCGAAACTTCTCAACCGCTGCCTCGCCAAGGATCGGGAACGGCGCTACCAATCCGCCCGCAGTGTGGCCTTCGACCTCGAAGAAGCGGCATTTCCCCCAACAGCGCCAGCCGCCTCGCGCCGCAATTTCCTCGT
>CAMDKT010000215.1 GCA_945900935.1 Candidatus Sulfopaludibacter sp. SbA3
GTATACGGCGTTGAATGCCTCCCCTATCGCCTCGTACAGCGTCGGGTGCGCATGAATCGTGTTGATCATCGTATCCACCGTCGCCTCGGCTTCCATCGCCGTCACTGCCTCGGCGATCAGCTCATAACCGTGCGGCCCAATAATATGCACGCCGAGTATCTCGCCAAACTTCGCATCGCTTACAATCTTCACGAAGCCCTCGTGATGGCCCAGAATCGACGCTTTCGAATTCCCCGCAAACGGGAATTTGCCAATCTTCACATCATGCCCCTGCTGCCGCGCCTGCGCCTCCGTCAGGCCGACCGAACCAATCCCAGGCTCGGTATACGTCGCCCCCGGAATCCGATTCCTGTTGATCGGCGTGAACGGCTTGCCAGCTACTGCCGCCACCGCCACCATGCCCTCCGCCGTCGCCACATGCGCCAGTTGCGGCGTCCCCGCCACCACGTCTCCAATGGCGTAAACGCCCGGCTCGCCCGTCTGCTGATCCGGCCCAACCACTATGAACCCGCGATCCAGTTTCACTCCCGGCACATTCGCCAACCCGATCTTATCCGTGTTCGGCTTTCGTCCCACCGCAATCAGCAGCTTGTCCACCAGTAGCGGTTCTACTTTGCCATTCGCCAGCGTCACATTCAACGCCACGCCCGTTCCTGTTCGCTGCACATCGCTCGCCTTCGCCCCCGTCTCGCAACGGATACCAGCCTTGCGGAAACACCGTTCCAATTCCTTCGAGACTTCTTCGTCCTCCACCGGCACCAGCCGCGGCAACATTTCCAGCACCGTCACTTGCGATCCATACCGCTTGAAAATCGACGCAAACTCCGTCCCCACCGCCCCGGCGCCAATTATCGCCAACGACTTCGGAACCGCTTGCAGTTTCAAAATCTCGACATTCGTCAGAATGTACTCATCGTCGGGCTCCAGGCCCGGAATCATCCGCGCCTCAGACCCGGTCGCAATAAGGATCGCCTTCGCTTCAATCGTCCGCGTGCCCTCCGGGGACTGCACATCAATCCGCCCGCCGCCTTTCAGCGTCCCGAAACCGGCGATGACGTCCACTTTGTTCTTCCGCATCAGGCCCGTGATGCCTTTGGCGTGTTTATCGACGATGTCCTGCTTGCGCTTCATCACCGCCGGCAAGTGCAACTGCGGATTCTCGCAGGACAGCCCCTGTTCTGCCGCATGGGTAAAATAATCCCAAACCTCGGCCGTGTGAAGAAGCGCCTTCGTCGGGACGCAACCGACGTGCAAACACGTCCCGCCCAGCTTCGGATCCTTCTCAATGATTGCTGTTTTCAGCCCGTATTGACCGGCCCGGACCGCGGCGGAGTACCCGCCAGGGCCGCTTCCGATCACAACTAAATCGTATGCCATTATTTTTGAGTGTAACATCGTGCCTTCGGGATGCATTTCAATAGATGTATGAGCGTTTTGACCGGATTCCTCCTGCTTGCCGCCCTCTTCCCCATCGAGTCCATCCAAGTGGAAGGCCTGAAGCGTCTAAAACCCGCCCCGGTCATCGCCGCGTCCGGTCTAAAAGTAGGCCAACAGGCCGATAAACCCGACTTCGAAGCTGCCGCCGCCCGCTTGCTCGCCACCGGCGTCCTGGCCAGCGTCGGCTACCGCTACACCTCCTCCGGAACCGGCAACGGCTTCGCCCTGACTTTCGAAGTCGTCGAAGTCGATCAGGTCTTCCCCGTCCGCTTCGAAGAACTTCCCGGCACCGAGCCCGAACTGCTCAAAATACTCGGTGCCGCCGACCCGCTCTTCACAAATCCCGTCCCCGCCACCGTCCAGGTGATCAAACGTCTCGAGACGGCATTAAACGCCCACCTGAAAATAGATCCGCCCGTTGTCGGCAAAGTCCTGGCTGACCGCCCCGAGGAGATCAGGCTCCTCTTCCGCCCCAATCGCCCTCGCCCCACCGTCGCCTCGGTAACCTTCACCGGCAACAAGGTATATGCAACGCCTGAATTACAGGTAAAAATGGCGGGAGTCGCCATCGGCACTCTCTTTACGGAGGACCGCTTTCGCGAGCTGCTGAATAACCAGATCCGGCCCCTGTATGAGTTGCACGGATACCTTCGCGTGTCATTCCCGAAGATAGTTGCAAAAAAGACCGGAGATATTGATGGGCTGGATGTCGAAGTCGACATTGTAGAGGGATCGGTGTATAAGTTGGACAAAGCAACCCTAACAGGAGGAGCCCAGGACTTACTCAAGGAAGCGGCCTTCAAAGAAGGCGAGATCTTTCGCCTCCACGAAATAGTCGACGGCCTCGAGCGCCTCCGGGCTTCCCTGCGCGCCCAGGGGTATATGAAGGTAACAACGGAATCCACGCGGACCTACGCCGACGACAAACTGTCGGTAAATATGAACGTAACCATAACCCGCGGCGCGCAATACAAAATGGGTAAGTTGAGCATCCAGGGACTCGATATCACAACCGAGCCGGAAATAAGGAAAATGTGGGGAATGCGCGAGGGCGCCCCGTTCCGCGATCAATACCCGGAAAAGTTCCTCCAGCGCGTAAAGGATGATGGAGTTATGGACAACTTGGGTGAAACCCGCGCCAAGTTAACCTTCGACGAAGCGCGGGCGGTCATCCACGTCAGCCTGACCTTCGCCGGCGAAAAGAAGGCGCCGGAGAAGAAGCGCGTGTTCTAAACTTCCCTTCATATTTCCTCCATTTCCACCGATAATAAGAACAACGACATGTCTGCGGCCCAACCCGATTTCCTCGGCACCTATTTTCCCGAACCCTGTGTCACCCATCGTCAGTAACCATTGCCCGTTCAATCCCGCAAAAACCGAGCCGATTCCTCCGGCGGCGTCGGATTGATGAAAAAACCGGTCCCAAACTCAAACCCCGCCACCCGCGTCAACTTCGGAATAATCTCCACATGCCAGTGGTAGTAGTGACACCCCGCCTCCTGCACCGGCGCCGTATGAATTATCAGGTTATACGCCGGCTTCTCCAACACCCGGTCCATCTTCTTCAATACCGACTTCAGCATCCACGCCAGGTTATACACTTCCCGTTCCTGTATCGTCTCGAAATGCGAATCATGTCGAAACGGTACAATCCATGTCTCAAAAGGAAATCGCGCCGCGAACGGACACATCGCCAAAAACTCCTCCGTCCGCAACACCACGCGTTCCCCATCCTTCACTTCCTGCCGCAATATATCGCAATAAACGCACCGGTCCTTAAACTCAAAATACTTCCTCGACCCGTCCAACTCCTCCTGTACCCGCATCGGCACCACTGGCAGCGCGATAATCTGCGAGTGCGGATGCTCCAGGCTCGCCCCGGCATCCTCCCCGTGATTCTTGAACAGCATCACATACCGCAGCCGGCGGTCTTTCTTCAGGTCCATCACCCGGTCCCGGAACGCCCAGATCAGTTCCGCCACCTGGCGCTCCTCCATTTCGGGAAGCGTCTTCATATGGTCGGAGCATTCGATCACCACTTCATGCGCCCCCACCCCGTTCATCCGGTCATAAAGGCCCTCGCCCTGCCGGTCCAGGTCGCCCTCCACTCGCAGAGCCGGAAACTTGTTCGGCACCACGCGCAGACTCCACCGCGAATCACCCCGCAATCCCTCCGTCGAATAGGCCAAAACCTCCGGCGGCGTCTTGTCCTCGTTTCCCGGACAAAACGGGCAAAACCGATTTCCGGTCAGCACAACGCTTTGCTGGTTGAAATCCGTCGGACGGCGGGCCCTGTCCGTGCTGATGATCACCCATCGCCCGGTGATGGGATCTTTGCGTAGTTCCGGCATGAGCTACCCATTATAGGCGTCAAACCGGCGTTCGTCCCGCCAACGCATAAACGTCCCGGTGATACTCCACCTTTTCCGTATCTCCAATGATCACCGTCAGCACGTCGAATCGTACCGCCATTTCTAACATCTCCGCCCGCGCAATCCACGCCCGCGCCCCGTGCCCGATGTGCCAGATTTTTTCCCGGTCCACTGCCCGCAAAGGATCGCTAACCTCACCCGAACTCCGCGTCTTCACTTCCGCGATCACCAGCGTCTCCCCGTCCACCGCCACCATATCGATTTCCAACTTCCGCATCGGGTGCCGATAATTCCGCGCCACCACCTGCCAACCCATTTCCCGCTCTACAAACCGGTGCGCCAAGTCCTCTCCCCGCCGCGCCAATACCATATGGGGGGCTTCGCGCCGTTTCCGCCCCGCGTGACGCATCAGGTCCAGCAGCGGTGCGATTGAAAAGTGGGAAGCAAAGCTCACATTCTATTAGTGGCCGCGGCAGTCGAAAATTCTCAAACCGTCTTCACAACTTCCAAAAAAGCCCGCGCCGCGTGGCTCAATGCCCTCCGCTTCGGCGTCACCAAATGCACCTTCCGCTCCACCGTCAACTCCTCTATCCGCACTTCGCACAACAACCCCTTCTCAATCTCCTGCTCCACACACATCTTCGGCAGAAACGCCACCCCCTCGTTCCTCGCCACCATCAGCCGTATCGTCTCTACCGTCGGCATCTCCACGTCCATGTTCAAAGCCACCCGGTGTCGCTGAAACTCGCGCAACACGATTTCCCGATACGGCGACAACACATTATGCGCAATGAATGTCTCCATCCCCAACTCCCCGATCGACACCGTTCCCCGCCGCGCAAATCGGTGCTCCGGACTCACCACAAACGCCAAATGGTCCGTATAAATCACTTGCGAATGCAGCCGCTCGTCCTGCGGATCATAACTGATCACCCCCAGCTCCAACTCCCCGTCAATTAACTGCCCCGGAATCTTGCTCGACAAACTTCGCCGTACCCGGACTTTTACTTTTGGATACAACCGCCGATAATTCACAATGTGCTGCAGCAAATACAGCGACGTCGACTCGTTCGCCCCCACAATCAACACCCCCGCCGAATTATCCCGCATCTCCGCCAGCGCGTTCCCCAATTCCAACTCCAAATTCTCGAACCGCCGCGAAAAGTCGTACACGATCTTCCCCGCGTCCGTCAGCAGCAATTCCTTCCCCGAACGATCGATCAGCCGCTCCCCCAGTTCCCCCTCCAACCGCTGAATCGCCAACGAAACCGCCGGCTGCGTCCGCAACAGCTTCTCCGCCGCCCTCGAAAAACTCTTCTCGTTCGCGACCGTCTGAAACACTTTTAACGAGTGCAATTCCATCTTTATCCTCCAGTCACTACGGATAAATCCACTTTATCCCATTAGCTTTGCTTATCAGCAGGGCGAATCGAATAAATTTGCTAAATTCAACGAACCCTCCGATAATTAGTAATCACTCTGCGGGGTGGCCGGCTTACCCGCCGCCCCCTGTGGACACACATCGCGGAGGCAACTACCATGAGTCAGCGCGTATATATCTTCGATACCACCCTGCGGGACGGCGAACAATCGCCTGGGTGCTCGATGACAGTGAGCGAAAAGCTCAAAATGGCGGCCAAATTGGTCGATTTAGGCGTGGATATCCTTGAAGCGGGATTCCCCATCGCCTCGCATGGCGACTTTGAAGCCGTAGAAGCCGTCAGCAAGGAATACCACTGGATGCAGGTCGCCGCTCTCGCGCGCTGCACCAAACTGGACATTGAACGGGCTGCGGAAGCGCTCAAATCGGCCAAACGGCCGCGCATCCATACCTTCATGGCCACCAGCGATATTCACTTGAAGTACAAGTTTAAGAAATCGCGCGAACAGGTTCTCGAAGATATAGTTAACTCGGTCCGCCTCGCTCGCCAATACTGCGACGACGTCGAGTTTTCCGCCGAAGACGCCTCCCGCACCGATGCCGATTATCTGGAACTAGTCTGCCGCGCTGCTGTCGAAGCCGGGGCCCGGACCATCAATCTGCCCGACACCGTTGGCTACTCGGTCCCGCAGGAATACGGGCTTTTGATCGGACGTATCGTAAAGGCGCTCGGCGATTCGGCCATTGTCTCGGTTCATTGCCATGACGACCTCGGCCTCGCCGTCGCCAACTCGCTCGCCGCCGTCGAAGCCGGTGCCCGCCAGATCGAATGCACTATCAACGGCATCGGCGAAAGGGCAGGGAACTGCTCCCTGGAAGAGATCGTCATGATCTTCAAAACCCGCCCGGACAAAATGCCCTTTACCACCGGCATCAACACCGAGCACCTTTTCTCCGCCAGCCAGTTGCTGACCTCCATGATCAGTTTCGGCCCGCAGCCCAATAAAGCCATCGTCGGCGAAAACGCCTTTGCTCACGAAGCCGGTATCCACCAGGACGGCTACCTCAAGGAAAAATCGACCTACGAGATCATCGATCCCAAATCGGTTGGCGTGCCCGAAGGCAAACTCGTTCTCGGCAAACACAGCGGACGTCACGCCCTTAAACAGCGCTGCGGCGAGCTCGGTTATACCGACCTGACGAAGGAAGAACTCGACGCTGTCTATCATGGCTTCTGCGAACTGGCTGACCGTGTAAAAGGTGTCCGCAATGACGCCATCGCCAGTATCTGCCGCGAAGCTACCGCCGCGCGCGTCACGGCCTAACTCCAAAGGAATAAATGCAACTCAACGTACTTACCGTTCCCGGTGATGGGATTGGCACAGAAGTTACCCGCGAGGGAGTGAAAGTTCTAGAAAAAGTTGTCGCTAAGTTCGGCCATTCGCTGAAACTCAGCGAAGCCCTTCTCGGTGGTATTGCCATTCACCAAACCGGATCGCCCTTCCCGGACGAAACTGCGCGCAAAGCACTCGATGCCGACGCCACGCTGATGGGTGCCGTCGGCCTACCCGAGTTCGACAATGCGCCCCCCGAAAAGCGCCCTGAAAAAGGCCTCCTCGGCATTCGCAAAGTCCTCGGCGTCTACGCCAATCTCCGCCCCGTCAAGGCCTGGCCCGCGCTCATCGAATCCTCGCCGCTCAAGAATCACATCGTCGAAGGCGTGGACATGATCATCGTCCGCGAACTCAACGGCGGCATCTACTACGGCACCCCGCGCGGCATCGAAGGCTCCGGCGATTCCGAACGCGGCACGAACACCATGACTTACACCCGCGCCGAGATCGCCCGCATTACCCGCATGGCGTTCCACTTAGCGCGCGGCCGCCGTAAGAAAGTAACTAGCGTCGATAAGTCGAATGTCCTGGAAACGTCCCAGCTTTGGCGTCGCGTCGTCAACGAAATCGCCCCCGAGTTCCCCGATGTCGAACTGGAGCACATTCTGGTCGACAACTGCGCCATGCAGCTCATCCTCCGCCCGAAACAGTTCGACGTGCTCGTCATGGAAAACATGTTCGGCGACATTTTGAGTGACGAAGGCGCGGTGCTCGCCGGTTCCATCGGCATGCTCCCCAGCGCCTCCATCGGTGAGAAAAAGGCTAGCGGCGCTTTCGTCGGCCTCTACGAACCCGTCCACGGTTCCGCCCCCGATATCGCCGGCCAAAATAAAGCCAACCCCCTTGGCGCCATCGGCTCCGTCGCCGCCATGCTCGAATACAGCTTCGGCCTCAAGGACGAAGCCGCCGCCGTCAACGCCGCCATGGAGTTCGTTCTCAATAGTGGCCGCCTCACCGCGGACCTCAAGCCGAAAGGCACCCCCGCCACAACTTCGGAAGTAGGAGACGCCGTCGCCAATGCCATCTAATCCCCGCACGATAATCCAAAAGGTGTGGGACAACCACATCGTCGCCGAGAGCGAAGGCGCTCCCGCGCTCCTCTTCATCGACATGCATCTGGTCCATGAAGTCACATCCCCGCAAGCCTTCGCCGGCCTGCGCCAACGCGGTATCAAAGTCCGCCGCCCGGATCTCACGTTTGCTACCGTCGATCACTCCACGCCAACAACGCCGCGTAACCTGCCCATCCTCGATCCCATCGCCGCCACCCAGGTCGCCCAGATGGAAACGAATGCTCAGGAGTTTGGCCTTCCCTACTTCGGTTTCCAGAACCGCGACCAGGGCATCTGTCACGTCATCGGACCGGAAAACGGCCTCACCCAGCCAGGCATGACCCTGGTTTGCGGCGACAGCCACACCGCCACCCACGGCGCTTTCGGCGCGCTCGCCTTCGGCATCGGCACCAGTGAAGTCGAGATGGTGCTGGCCACCCAGTGCCTCCTCCAAAAGCAGTCGAAATCGTATGAAGTCCGCGTCGATGGCACGCTGAAAAACGGCGTTACCGCCAAGGACATCATCCTCGCCCTCTGCGCCAAAATCGGCATCGGCGGCGGCACCGGCTGCGTCTTCGAATTCACTGGCTCCGCCATCCGCGCCTTGTCCATGGAAGAGCGCATGACCGTCTGCAATATGTCCATCGAAGCCGGTGCCCGCGCCGGGCTCATCGCGCCGGACGAAAAGACGTATGAGTACCTCGCCGGTCGCCGTTTCGTGCCCAAAGGCGAAAAGTGGGACGAAGCCGTTGCCCATTGGAAAACGCTTCCCACTGATGAAGGCGCGACATATGATCACAGCGTCACCATCGACGCCGACACGCTCGAACCCATGATCACATTCGGCACCAATCCCGGCATGGGAATCGCTATCACCGGCACCGTCCCCGATCCCGCCAACATTGCCGATCCCCTCGAACGCGAATCGCTCCGCAAAGCGCTCGCCTACATGGCCCTCGAAGCCGGCAAACCGCTCGCCGGCCAGAAGATCGACGTCGTTTTCATCGGCTCCTGCACCAACTCGCGTTTATCCGATCTCCGTTCCGCCGCCAGTGTTCTAAAAGGGCGCAAGGTCAATAGCGCCGTCCGTGTCTTGGTCGTCCCTGGCTCCCAGGAAATCAAACGCCAAGCCGAAGCCGAGGGCCTCCATGATATCTTCCGCGCCGCTGGAGCGGAATGGCGCGAAGCCGGCTGCTCCATGTGCATCGCCATGAACGGCGATCAACTCAGCCCCGGCCAGTACAGCGTT
>CAMDKT010000216.1 GCA_945900935.1 Candidatus Sulfopaludibacter sp. SbA3
ATTATGCCATCGGCAGAGACGGAAGTGAAGTCGTTTTTCCGCGCCACCGCCTTAATAATCGGACAGATGATTCGCGCCTGCGGCGCGGATGATGACGCTCCCCTCCGGCCTGATGTGCAGAAAACTACGTTTTCTGGTGATCGTTAACAAGGTGGCTGCAGGTATGGTGACTGCCTTTTGCATGAGGCGGAAGGCGAGCTCGTCGCGGCTCCTGGGCTTCCGGCGGTGTCTTTATCAGACCTCGCTTTCGAAAACCTCGGCGAGAGACATCTCGATGACCGGCGACGCCGTGCGCAGGGTGCCGGTTTTGACTTCCCGCAAGCCTTCGGCGGCGGTGGCTGTGTACGCTTGACGGGTTTCGGGGTCGAGGACCCCGACCGTGTTCACTCCCATCGCCAGAAAGTCGTTGATGCGGACTTCGACCCGGCTCATGCGGTCCTCTGACGAAAGAATTTCGATACAGAGAAACGGCGGGGTGGAGGGCACGCGCTGTTTGGGATCGGTCAGGAAAACACAGAGATCCGGAATGCGGAGTTCCGTCAGCACTCTCATCCCCTGCGTTTCGTAACGCGCAAGAAAATAAGCGCCAATCCTAAACTGCAACCGAGCCTGATCCCATTCGCCCACGTTGCGTTCCTCTAAACATCCGTCGACGAAGTCGCACTCCGGCGCGTAGGCAGTCGCCAGCTACTCTTCGAGAGAAACCATCGTTCCGATGGACATGATTTCAGGCTATCTTTTTCAGCCTTTTTAAGGCGGCGGATCGCCGTTAACGGGCAGCCAAAAGAGCCCGCAAATGGCGAGCCCGTTCCGGCGAACGCAGTTGCCGCAGCGCTTTGGCTTCGATTTGGCGAATTCGTTCACGGGTCACGTCAAATTCCTGGCCAATCTCTTCCAGCGTGTGCTCCCGGTCGCAGCCGATGCCGAACCGCATTCGAATCACTTTTTCCTCTTTGGGAGAAAGCGTCTTCAGGATGTTGGCTGTCTCGTCGCGAACGTTCGACTCGATGACGGCGTCCACCGGCGAACCGACCCAGCGGTCCTCAATCAAGTCGCCGAGAGCCGATTCCCCGTCACGCCCAACAGGCGTTTCCAGCGAAACCGGGTCGCGTGAAATTGTCTTCAACTTCTGAACTTTTTCCACCGGAATATCCATCCGGCGGCTGATCTCTTCGTTGGTCGGTTGCCGTCCCAACTCTTTTTCCAGCTCCCTGGTGGCCCGCAGGAACTTGTTCATCGACTCGTTCATGTGGACCGGAATGCGGATGGTGCGGGATTGATCGGCGATCGCGCGGGTGATTGCCTGACGAATCCACCACGTGGCGTAAGTGGAGAATTTGTAGCCGCGGCGATATTCGAACTTATCGGCGGCGCGCATCAGGCCAATGTTGCCCTCCTGGATCAGGTCGAGAAGATGCAGTCCGCGGTTGACGTACTTCTTGGCGACAGAGACGACCAGCCGCAAGTTGGCCTCGACAAGATCCTTCTTGGCCTTCTCCGCTTCCACTTCCCCGTGGCGGATCACCGTAATGGTGTGCCGCAACTCGAGCAGCGAGGCTCCGGCAAATTCCTGCTTCTTCTTTGATTCCTTTTTCAGGTCCCGCACACGCATCACGTTCTGCGAGTCCTTGCGCGCTTCCAGTTTGTGGAGTTCGGAATCGAGATGTATAATCTCATCCACCGTGCGCTCAATCTCTCTGGCGAATTCGCGCCACCGGCTGGGCAGGAACGGCGTTTTGCGAATCGCAACGCTCATATCTACCTGGGCTCTGGCGGCCTTGTAGTAGATCTTGCGGTATGCCTTCCGGACGAGCGGATTTTTTTCCGATGCCTTGGGCGCGGTGGCCTCCAGCAATTTCTGCACCGACAGCATCTGCTTTCGGTGCAGCGCGCCCAGGTTCAGAACACGCTCCGTGAGTTCCTTCCGAATCTTGGCTTCCGCGGGCGTCCCTTCCTCAACGTCGCCCAAATCCACCAAATTGTCCAGGTCGATCTCGCCACGCTTCACATTTTCAGTGAATTCAATCACCCGGTTCTGAACGACTGCCGACCGGCTGATCGCCTTCATCATCCGCAGCTTTCCACGCTCCATCCGCCGCGCCAGATTTACTTCCCCTTCCCGCGTTAATAGCGGAACGGCGCCCATCTCGCGGAGATACACGCGGACAGGGTCATCGGTATAAATCGACTCTTCCTGCTGCTGAGCCGCCTGAAAGTCTTCCCCGTCATGCACTTCCTCCGGGTGGAAAAAGTTTGTCTCTTCGTCAAAAGGTAGACCTAATGGCTCGGTTGAGTCGCCAAGGTACTGATCGTCAAAATGATCCATTCATCCCACTTCTCCGCCATCGGGACGGAATAAGCTCGCTGCGTTGTGGTGTTCGGGCGGTGGGGCTACTGCCCGGCAGGCACGCGAATCTCGACCCCTCTGTGCAAGGAGCCCCAACTCTGAGTATAGCACCCAACCACTTGAAAGTTAAGTGCGATCTCGCCCCTATTCATTCAGATGCCAGAGTCGCAAAAAGGTTTCCGCAATTCGTGCCCCGAAATAACGGGCGCTACGGAATATGGCTATTTTACTACTAACGTAGAGGTTGGGTTTACCGTCCATCCCCCAGCCGAGTCCTCAAAAGCGTTTGCAGCTCACTCAAGAACGCCTGCTCATCCTGAAAATCCCGGTACACAGACGCAAATCGCACATATGCAATCTTGTCCAGCGTCTTCAACTCCTCCATTAAGATTTCTCCTACGTCTGTAGTCGGAAGCTCGCGTTCTGAATTATCTGCTAACCGCGCCTCCACCTTATCAACAATCGCCGCCAGCTTCGTTATCGAAATCGGCCGCTTCTCGCAAGCCTTCAACAGCCCGTTGAGAATTTTTTGCCGCTCAAACTTCTCCCGCCGGCCGTCCTTCTTCACCACCATGTACGGAATCTCGTCAATTTTCTCGTACGTGGTGAACCGCCGCTCACAGGCCAGGCACTGCCGCCGCCGCCGGATCGCGTCGCCATCCTTGCTCTCCCGCGAATCGATGACCTTATCTTCCTGATGCGCGCAAAATGGACATTTCATGGTTGCGATTCCTGCCCCTGCAAATCGTGGCTGATCCGGCGGAGGTTTTGCCATCGCAATCCCTCGGTGGCGGCCAGTCCAACGCCGATTGGCAAAATACTGACCCATGTTACCAGCCAGTTGGCCACCGCGATTCCCGCCGCCTCCGCCGCGCTCAGGCCAAAGAGTTGCGACAACACCACTGTTCCTGCAATTTGAACACCGCCGCCGATACCCGGAATCTGCACGATGCTCCCGAACGCCACAAACCCCAGATACACCACGGCATCCAAACCACTCATATGCGCCGTCGCTGGAAACGCTCGGAAAAAGCACAGCGTCCCGCCGCAGATGACCAGCCACTCCACGGCCGTGATTGCAAGTAAACCAATGACATCCGACGCTTTCCGGCAACAGGCCATGCCGCTGGTGAACGAAGCGGCGAGTCCCTTCGACCGCGAGAGCCATGGTTCCGGCAATATCGCCAGCGCATCCGTTAATCGCCCCGTCACCGCCTCTTTGGACTTTCCGGCGAAGAATAAGATCACGAGGCAGGCGACCGCCATCACGGCCACCAAGCCGCCGCCGACGTTCAGAATCCACGCGATCCCCGGAGAGACGTCTCGCCCCGCCGGGTCAAATGCGTACAATCCAAATCCGAAAATGGCCAATACCGCCAAGAGGTCGAACACCCGCTCCAGAAACCAAGTCGCCATTTGGGACGAAAACGGCACGCCCTCGGACCGCGCAATCAGCCACGGACGGACCAACTCGCCGGGACGACCTAAAAGGATGATCGCGGTGAATCCGATCGCAGTTGCTTTGAAAATCCGCCAGGCGGGCGCTTGCGGTGCCAATGGCCGGATCATCATTTGCCAACGCAGCACGCGCGCCAGATAGGTGACGAGCACGAGAGCCGCCGAAACGCTCATCCAGCCCCACTGAACATTCCGGTAAACGGCCCCGAACGCATTCCAATCAAAGGACTTAAATCGCTGCCAACTTCCCAGCGCCAAGGCCGCAAGAACACACACAATGAAGAGCGGAAGCCAGCGCCGGATGCGGGAAACGGTTACAGAAGACAAATAAATACTCACATGGGCCGAAATGCGATAGCCAAGCCCTGCAATTCGTGTGAACTTATTATGGCAGATCCTCGTAACTAGTTCTGAACGCGTACTCAGCTCACGCGGGGAAAAGTGAGCAATGGGCCGCGCCAGGAAGGAGACCGGGGACGTGATGGCACTGGCAGCAGTCGCAGTAATCCAGAAATTCGGGAAAACCCAGAACATGGGAACAGGCGTGATGCCGGTTTGGGAATTGCCTCAAACTGCCCGCCTCGGGAGCCGGCGTTTGGAACCAACTTTCGACCTCGATATACAACTGGTGGAGCGGTGCGTCTCCGGGGACGAGGGCGCGTGGGAAGATCTCGTCAAGACCCACACCAGACGCGTCTATTCCGTTTGCTATCGCTTCGTGGGGAAGGACTCCGAGGCCCAGGATTTAACCCAGGAGGTATTTCTTCGCCTCTTCCGGACGCTCCCTTCGTTCCGCGCCGGACAGGGTTCTTTCACCGTATGGCTGTCGCGAATGACGCGAAATCTCCTCATCGACAACTACCGGCGCACCCGCCAGGAACGCATCACGGACTCGATTGAAGAACAGTTGCCGATGTTGGAGCAGCGCTCGGTTGGAGCGGGCAGCAGCGCCGACGGACTGCTTGCCGGGCGCGAAGCTTCGGAACTACTGCAAGCGGCGCTACAGCGACTCTCCCCCGAACTGCGGGAGACGGTCATTTTGCGCGACCTGGAGGAGATGGAATATAAGGAGATTGCCGAAACATTGGGAGTGCCGGAGGGTACGGTGAAGTCGCGGCTCAACCGCGGACGCGCCGAACTGGCTCGCGTACTCCGGAAGCATCAGGCGGGCGGAATAAGGCCATGACTTGCAACTGCGCGGAATTCGAAATCCTGCTTTGCGACGCTGTCGACGGAACCCTCCGCGGCGAGCAGCAGCGGGCCTTTGACGCCCACCGCCAATCGTGCGCGTCTTGCCAGGAACTCGCCGCCGACGTCATCAGCGTCACCGCATTCATCGGCCGAGCGGCCGCGGTCGAACCGCCCAAGGAACTGCTGACGCGCATCTTCTTCGAAACGTCAGGCGGCAAATCCGCTAATGCCGCCACCGTTAACCATGACGGCTGGCTCGGCGTCATCCAACAATTTTTCAGGCCCATTTTGCAGCCGCGGCTGGCCATGGGCATGGCGATGACAATCCTCTCCGTCTCCATGCTGGCCCAGGTCTTCGGCCTGGAAGTTCGCCAGCTCCGCGCCGCCGATCTGGAACCGGTTCGAATCTGGGCCGGCGTTGAGGACGGCGCTCACCGCCAATGGTCGCGCGTCGTGAAGTACTACGAAAATGTCCGCGTTGTGTATGAGATTCAATCCCGGCTCAAGGAATGGGCCGATCAGGAAGAGCAGGACAGGCAGACGCAGCGGAAGGACACCGCCACTACGCCTAAAACCAACATCGTAACGACACCGCCACCCGGCCGCTAGAGCCAGGGACGGAGCCAATTCTACCTTTGTTAGGGGAGTTCATCATGGAACAAACTGGGAACATCCAGGCGGCATTCTGCCGCATTTGCGGGAAGGCATTGGCCCCCGAAGAACAACACGCGGCGCTCGGCACCATCTACTGCGTTGAACATGTGCCGGTGCCCACGCCGCCGCCCAATTCGCCATGGACGGCGCCCCCGCCCTTGCCGAATCCAAACGCTCCCGGAGCGCCGTCGCCCGGACTCGCGTTCATTCTGGGCCTTATCCCTGGCGTCGGAGCGATCTATAACGCGCAATACGCCAAAGGCCTCATCCACGTCGTCATCTTCGGCGCGTTGATCAGCATCGCCAATGCCGACTCGGTTGGCGATATGCAACCCCTCTTCGGCATGCTCTGTCCAGCGTGGATTTTTTACATGGCGTTTGAGGCCTACCACACTGCCAGGAACCGCGCCGAGGGCCGCCACGTCGAAGAGTTCTCCAGTGTGATTCCAGTCCGCGCGGAAGGCCCGCCGGTGGGTCCCGCCGTCATGATTGGCCTTGGTGTCATTTTCCTGCTCAACAATCTCGGCTTGCTTCGTTTCTCTCAGATTTTCAAGTTCTGGCCCGTTGCCCTCATCGGTCTCGGCATCTACCTGCTGCTGGAACGTACACGCTCGTCTTCGTCCTCCAGCTCGCCGGAGGTGCCTCGTGAACAGTAACGCGCTACTTTTTCGCGCCTTGCGCGGACCACTAACGCTCATTCTCATCGGCGTCCTCTTCGCTATTGACCACAACGGAGCGATCAGCTTCACCAAGACGTGGCCGATTATCATAATTTTCCTCGGCGCGATTCGCCTGGCCGAGCGCGCTTTACAGCCCCCACCCCCGCCATTTTCCCAAGGAGGCGCGCAATGAGACGCTCATCCGTCGTTGGCCCCCTGATCCTTATCGTGATCGGCGCCGTCTTCCTGATGCGCAACTTCATCCCCGACTTCCGCGTCCTGGACGTTCTGAGCGACTACTGGCCATGGCTGCTGATCGGCTGGGGCACTCTCCGCGTCGTCGAAATTCTCAACTGGCACCGCAATGGCCAACTCACTCCCCGTGGCGGCCTTAACGGAGGCGAGTGGGCGCTGGTCATTTTCATTTGCTTATTCGGCAGCGGCATGTACGCCGCCCGCAACCACAATCTCATTAGCGCCCTTGGCAATAATCTTCCCCACTGGGACATCCTTGGAGAACGCTTTGACTTCGCGATCTCCGGCGCCCAAACCGCCGTCGGCAAGACCCCGCGAATCGTCATCGAGAACCCCCGCGGCGGTGCCCGCATCATCGGCGTTGACTCCGAGGAGGTACGCGTCACAGGCACCAAAACCATCCGCTCCCTCACCCGCGACGACGCCAACAAAGAGGATAAATCCACCGCCTTTGAAATCGTACGGTCCGGCGACCAGATCATCATTCGCACCAATCTGGAGCGCGCCTCCAACTCCCGCCAGGCCCACGCCGACCTCGAAATCACTGTACCCAAAGGCGCCACCATCGAAGGCCGCGGCAAGTACGGCGATTACGACGTCGAGAACATCGCCGGCACCATTGAAATCAACAGTGACAATTCCGGTGTCCGCTTGAACAACATTGGCGGCGACGTTCGCATTGACCTTCGGCGCAGTGACATGGTTCGCATCGTCAACGCGAAAGGAAACGTGGATATAAAAGGACGCGGCCAGGACGTCGAACTCGAAAACATCGCCGGAGTTGCCACCGTCAGCGGCCAATATTCCGGCGAAATGAAGTTCCGCAATCTAGCCAAACCCTTCCGGTTCGAAAGCCAGAACTCGAGTCTGCGTGTCGAACGCATCGAAGGCGAAATCGAACTTGTCCACGGTCGCTTAACCGGGCGCCGCCTCATCGGTCCCATTCAGATCACCAGCAAGTCCAAAGACGCTGAGCTCGCCGACTTCACAGGCACTCTGGAAGTCGATCTGGAACGCGGAGACATTCAGATCCGTCCCACCCGCCTGCCGCTGTCGAAAATCAGTGCCCGCACGCGCTTCGGCAAGGCGAAGTTAATTCTCCCCACCGGCGCCAAACTCGACTTGAAAGCCGAGGTAAAGAAAGGGCATATCGAGAACGACTTCGGCGACCCGTTCAAAGTTAAAGAGGATGGCCGCGCGGCGACGCTCAGCGGTTCCAATGGCGGTCCCGAGGTGAAAATCGAAGTTGACCGCGGGGACATCGAAATCCGCAAATCGATCAACGAGGACGCGCCCGCGCCAAAACAATAGGGGACAGTAACCACTGTCCTCTCATTTCGCTATAAGCAAAATCCGGATATCCATCACATTCGTCCGCGTCGGTCCCGTCTTCAATAAGTCCCCGGCGGCCTCCAGGAATCGGTAGCTGTCGTTGTTTGCAAGGTCCGCCCGCGCGAAGCGCCCCTTGGCCGCGGCCCGCGCCACTGTCCCCGCATCGGCCAACCCGCCCGCGGCGTCCGTAGGCCCGTCCGTGCCATCCGTACCGGCTGACAGCGCAACAATTCCCGGCGTCCCCTCCAGTTCCATCCCCGCCACCAGGGCGAACTCCTGGTTCCGTCCGCCCATCCCATCGCCGCGGATCGTCACGGTCGTCTCTCCGCCCGACAAAATGCAGGCCGGGGGAGCAACCGGCCGCCCCGCCCGCAGCGCCTCTTTCGCGATCTGCACATGCATCCGCGCCACGTCGCGCGTCTCGCCCTCGATCGTCGTTGACAGCACCAGCGGCCGATACCCCAGCGCCTTCGCCTTCAATGCCGCCGCGTCCACCGAAAGCGCGTTGCTGCCGATAATCACATTTCTCACGCGCGCAAACACGGCATCCCCAGGCTTTGGCGTTTCCACCCGCGGAACCGGACGGGGCAATGCCAATTTGAACCGCGCCAGTATCTCATCCACATCGGCCCAAGCCGTCGGATCGGGTGCCGTCGGGCCGCTCCCGATGGTCGACAAATCGTCCCCAATCACGTCGCTTAAGATCAGCGTCAACACCTGCGCCGGCGCCGCGGCCCGCGCCAATTGCCCGCCCTTGATCCCCGATAAATGCTTTCGAACGCAGTTCATCTCATGAATGTTCGCGCCCGCGGCCAACATCTGCCGCGTCAGCCCCTGTTTCTCCTCCAGCGTGAACCCCGCCACTGGTAGCGGCATCAGCGCCGACGCCCCGCCGCTGATCAGGCAGATCACCAGATCTTCGGCCTCCGCCCCGGCCGCCAGCGACGCAATTTCCAACGCCGCG
>CAMDKT010000217.1 GCA_945900935.1 Candidatus Sulfopaludibacter sp. SbA3
CGTTGTGTACATCGACTTCACCACGCTGATGTTGTCGACAACTTTCGCCAGATGCGGCAGCATTTCCGATAGCTCAATTCCGGATTGCCCATGCTTCGAGAATTTATACGGCGACGGCATCAGCCCGCCTGTTTCGCGCACGGCTCGAACCTCGGCGGCGAGATCGCGGCTGGGCGCTTGACCAGCGTATTTTGTCAGTGCGGGTTTATAGTCAAAAAGATCGACTTGGCTCGGCCCGCCGTTCATGAATAACTGAATGACGGCCTTTGCCTTCGGCGCATGATGCGTTTTCTTTGGCGACAAGTCGAACAGGCCCGGCGCGGCCACAAGATTTTCCGCGAACAGCCCGGCCAGCGCCGTGCCCATCAGGCCATCGGACATTCGGGAGAAGAAATCGCGGCGTGTCGGCATGGGGTCCTTAATCAATGTACAGAAACTCGGCGGAGTTCATCAGCGTATGGCAAACCGTGGCCAGCGCCAGCCACTTCGCGCGGCTCCGCACGGGCTCGGCGGGCCTGTCCTTTTCCAGTGGCTTCTCCCATTCGGCGTTCATTCGTTCCAACGCGGCGAGAGCGGCCCGCGTTTCCTCCGCGCTTGGACGGCGCGCCACGGCGAGCAGATAGGCTCGCTCAATCTGCTTGGCCAAGTCGTCGTCTACCGCGTCGATAATCCGCCCCGCCATGTACCGCGCGTTCTCGCGAGTAAGGTCGCTGTTCATCATATGCAGCGCCTGCGAAGAGACAACGGAAAGCCCCCGCCGCACGCAGTTCGGATTCATAAACGGCTGGTCAAAAGTTTCCAATAACGACAACGGCTGCGTTCGCCGATGCGCCACAAATACGGAGCGCCGCGTGCTATCGGTGACCACTTCTCCGTCGGGTTGCACTTTGAATTTGTCTGCCGGACCGAACGCCGTATTTTCCAGTCGCCCGGCGATCTGCAGAATCGTATCGCGCACATTCTCCGCGTCCATTCGCCGCAGCGGAAAGGCCCGCGCTCCCGACTGCTGCCGGTAGGTTGCCGACGTCATGATCAGCCGATGAATGGCCTTCATATCCCATCCGCCGCGAACAAACTCCACCGCCAGCAAATCCAGCAATTTCTGATTCGCGGGCACCGCTCCCATCCGCCCAAAATTGCCCGGCGTCGTCACCAGACCTTCGCCGAAATGATGCTGCCAAATGCGGTTCACCATGACGCGCGCCGTTAACGGATGGTCCGGATGCACCAGCCATTTCGCTAACGCCAATCGACGGCCGCTCGAATGCGCCAACGGCTCCACGCGATAGTCCCGCGCAGCCGCCGACAGAATCGAAGGCGCCCCCGGACCCACCAGAGCGCCGGGCGTCGTCGCATCGCCGCGCAACAAAATCCGTGTCGGCGGCGGCTCCGGACCTAAGTCAAACAGCGCCCGCACCAACGGCAGGGCCTTCAGCTTCGCGCGCTCTTTCTTGATCTGTTCGTCCAGGGCCGGTTTGTCCTTCTTGGACGCTTCCGCCGCCGCCTGCAGTTCTTTCACGCGCTGCTCAATCGGCGCGTTGAATGACACCGCTTCTTCCCATTCCGGCGTCGCGGTGGGCAGCAAGTAGCGCGTGGTTTTCTCATCGCATTTCGCGCCCACGCCGCCGCACGGATAAACCGGCGGCAACCAATGATACGGGTCGTAGGCAGGCGTCAGAATGGAAACCAGCCGGTAATAATCTCGCGTCGGAATCGGATCGTATTTATGATCGTGGCAGCGCGCGCAACCCACTGACAATCCCATCACTGCCGATCCCAACACTTCAATCTGCCCCGCGATCACGTCCATTCGCTCCGGAATAAAATTCTGCTCCGTGCTGTAGGTCGAGTCCGGCGCCGTACGCCAAAATCCGGTCGCGGCGAGCGTCTCAATTTGCTCCGGCGTCAGGCGTTTCACCGCCCGGTAATCGAACAGTTCGTCCCCCGCCAACTGCTCCATCAGAAACTTGTCGTATGGCTTATTCGCGTTCAGCGACCGAATCACGTAATCGCGAAATCGCCAGGCGTGCGGCCGTGTCTGATCGCCGCTATTGCCGCCTTCAGAATCGGTGTAGCCAACGGCGTCCAGCCAGTGCCGCGCCCACCGCTCGCCATACCGCGGCGAAGCGAGCAGCCTGTCGACCAACTTCTCATACCGCCTCGGGTCTTTGTCCGCCTCAAACGCCAATACTTCCTCCGGAGTGGGCGGCAGTCCAATCAGATCAAAATACGCCCGCCGCAGCAGCGTCATGTCATTCGCCCGCGGGGCCAAAGGCTTCAAAGCCAACGAATCGATCCCGGCCCCGGCAGGCCGCACCGGCGTCTGAAACGCCCAAAACTCACGGTCTTTCACGCGAATTGCCGGATCGCTCGCCACACTCACTTCAATCGGCTTTTCGAAATCGGGCCGAGCGCCATCGGAGATCCACTGCCGCACCTTGGCCAATTCGTCATCGGTCAACCCGCGCACCGAATACTGTTCCTGCAGCTTCGGCGGCGGCATCTCCTGCGAAGCAATTCGCTTCACCAGCAAACTATCGTCCGGCCGTCCCGCCACCATCGCCGCGCCCGATTTCCCGCCCCGCAAAATCGACTCCTGCGTGCGCAAATCCAGCCCGCCCATCTTCTCCCGCCGCCCATGACACACCCAGCATTTCGCGGCCAGGATCGCAGTAACGTCCCGCTCGGCAACCGGCGGTTTCCGGTCCTCGCGTTCAATCCAAGTCCGAATGGCGGTGATTTCCGTGTCGCTCAAACGCGCCCCGCCCATCGGCATCTTCCCCGCCGCGACCAGCGAAAGCAGCAAACTATCCGAGGGCTTCCCGGCAACAATGGCTCCGCCGGACTTCCCGCCGCGCAATACGTCGTCGGCCGTTTCCAACGCCAGCCCGCCGCTGGGCGCCTTCGCGCTATGACACGACAGACACTTCGCGCGAAAGATCGGCAGGACATCGGTGTCGAACAGTCCAACCGCTACGATCAACAGGGGCCACATCACCGACCAGTATATTCATTGCGCGCGAATCGGTGTGAGCGCGGACAACCCAGGCTCCACCGGCCCGGCGGCCAGCGCCAGGTCCAAATCCAGCGAAGTGTTGATGTCCTTGCAGATCGTCTCGGTGCATGCCTGCGCCCGGATCCCCACCCGAGCCGCCGTCCCCGTTCGCTTCACCTTTGCCGCAAACGAGGCCTGTTTCTCGAATCCCCAAGAGAATATCCGCAACTCCGGCTTTGAGAAATCGAGCAGCGCCGGCTGCATCCAAGGCCCATCCACCGTCAATCCGCCCGAGACGACGAACGAAGTCGGCTTGTCCATCCCCAACGCTTTTTTCCCGGCCAGTTTTTCATTCGCGCGAATCTGATTATCCATCGCAAACGTGTGCCAGCCATCGGCGAGAGTCAACGCGATCACCAAATGCCCGCCGTCATCCACGCGCGCCCGATACGTCGCGCACACCGTATCATCAACAACAATCTCCGCCGCCTTCGTCCACTCCGCCCCCGATACCGCCAAGCCCGCCATTACCAGCAAAAATAATTTCATTTTCGGAAACTCATTCGAATCGTTTTCAACGGCATGGAGATCCGCTTCCCATCCCGCAACACTTCCATCGTCGCCAGATCGCCCGGCGTCTTGTGCAGCACGATGTACAGCGACGCGGTATCGGCGTTCTCATCCCGGTCCTTCCCATCCACCGAAACAATAATATCCCCGACCTTCAAATCGTGCGCCCCCACGCTCTGCGCCATCGACGAAACGTACTTCACAAAACTGGCAAACCCATCGGCGCGCAAACCCAGCTTCGCCTTCTCCTCCGCCGTCAAAACCCGATCCTCGAAATAGGATCGAGGTTCAATGCTCGATTGCCTATACCGCGTATCGGTCCGCCACCAAAGCACCGGCAACGCCGCCGTCAATTCCTTCATCGCCCCATCCCGCTCCACCGTCACACGCACGGTCTTCGCCGTCCGCGGCACCTTGTCATAACGATGCTGCAAATCCGCGAAGGTCCACACCGTATCGCCTTCCCACGTCGCAATCCGGTCTCCAGCGCGCATCCCAGCCGATTGCGCGGGGCCAGAAACTTCCTTCACCACCAACCCCTTCGGCACATCCAGCTCAATGCCCAAACTCCGAATATCCGGCGACCGGAAAAGATGAACCAGCTTATCCAGCGTCCCGTCCTTCTCCCGGTGCAAATTCTGGTAATCCCCAATCAAATGGCACTCTACGCAGGCATGGGCCTTAATCGTCCGCTCCACCAGCATCGGGTAATCGAGCGGCGAGATCGGCTTCGGCCGCGCCGTCTTCGCCAAAGCCCCGCCCAGATACTGCCGGTGCAACTCCAGCCCCTTTGCCGCCGCCAGCGCCAAACTATCCAGGTTCAAATACGAATCCGGCGACCGTCCATCCCGCCCGCCGTAGCGCATATAGATCTGCTCATCGGCGTTCATCAAAAAGAAGTACAGCGTATTATTCCGGTCGTATTCAAACAGCCCAATGTCCACATTGTCCATGCGCGTAATCCGCACGCAGGCATAGTTTCGCAACTGTTTTCCGAGCGGTGATTCTAGCGGCGACAGCACAACCTGTGCGTCGAAAACTCTACCGTTCGTTCAAGGCTCGCACCGGTACTCCAGGAAAATCGGCTTTCCCGTGGCCCGCGACTGTTTCAACGCGGTCTGGTAATTGTCCAGCCAAACGATGTCATCAGCACTATGATTCCCCTGCGCGTAAGAGGCAAGCGAGAACAGAATAACGGCAGCGGCAAATTTCATGGTTTCATTCCATCTTACTATTGAGCCGCCAGCCTCCGCCAACTGCCCTCGCTGGCTGTCAGAGTCGCTTTTGCCACTGCCGAGGGTCGCGGCTGCTGTGAAAACAGGCGACGACTAACAGGGCGTCGTCCGCGATCAAGAAAAAGAGCGCATAAGGGAATTTCGCCACACGCGCGCGCCGCACTTGTTTGAAGAGTTCTGGAAATTGCCGGGGAGCGGCGGCCAAACGCGCCACAGTGCGGTCAATCTCCGAACGAAAGCGCCGCCCTAAACCGGCGGATTCCGCCTCATACCAGTCTTGGGAGTCGATCAGTTCCGCCGTCGCCGCCCGTGAAAACTACCGGCCGCACTATGGGCAACGCTGTTCGAGTTCGACTCTAAGAACGTCCCACGTAACGCCTTCGGCGCGGTCCTGATCTAGCGTCGCCAGGCGGCGATCCAGTTCTGCCTGCTGCGCCGTGGTCAACGGCATCTGCGCGTCGTCAAGGCTGTCCCAAAGCAGCGCAATAAGCGCCAGGCGTTCATCGGGACACAGGCAGGTGATTTCGTCAGCGGTTAGCTGCATGAATCCAAGTTACGCGAAGAAGGGGGGTGATGGCAACTCACATCAATACCCGGCCCTACGCCGCACTCCCCTTACCCTTCGCCACCGGCTTCTCCTCGAACGCCATCGGCGGCAATCCCAGCTTCGCCGCCCGGTCCGGATTGTCCTTCAAAAACTGCTTCGAATTCTCCCGGCCGTGACCAATTCTCTCCCCGTTGAAGCTGTACCACGACCCCGCCTTCTCCACCAACTATCGGCTCAAATAGCCGCAAACCCGGGCGAGATCCGGACGTCTGAGCCTATTGGCATCGCGGTAAGAGGCCTTGTCAGTTGACTGACGACGCGCGGGGCGAGTGAAGTCCAACGGCTCTCTCTCAAACAGCTCCAAAAACTAGGGATCCAGCCCGATCACGCCTCACAGGAGGCACACTGAAACTCCCGGCCTAAAAAATCACCTTCAACCCGAACTGAATGATCCGCGGATCGCGTGCCGAAGAGATCTGGCCAAACACGGCTTGGTCGATAAAGCGATTGGGCGGGTTCCACTGGGGGTGGTTGGGGAAATTGAAGAACTCGGCGCGGAACTGCGTGGAGACGCGCTCAGTGATGTTGGTGTTCTTCAGAATTCCGATGTCGATGTTGTTTATCAAGGGTCCGGTCACGGTGGACCGGCCTGCCGTGCCATAACGGATTGGACTCTGGATCGCAAAACAATTGGTGGCGAAAAATCGGGTCACACTGCGGCCGCCAGAGTCCAGGTTCGGGTTACAGATAAGATCCGGGCGGGCGTTGTCGGTGCCGGAGCCGAAGACATCCCCATTGAATTTCACGGTCATGGGCAAGCCAGTTTGATACGTATAGATGCCATTTAACGACCAGCCGCCGACGATTTTGTTGACCAGCGCGGGTGCCGAGCCGAGGAATGACTTGCCTTTGCCGAACGGTAGATCGTAAATGACCGATGCGCTGAGGCGGTGACGATGATCGATGCTGGCCAGTCCTTTGTCCGCCTTCTTGTTGAAGATGTCCTGGATGCGGTTCCCGGTGTCGAATGGGCCGCCGCCACTGAAGCCTGTGGCGTCCGAAAGGGCCTTTGAAAACGTGTAGCCCACCAGCCAGGTAACCCCCTTGGCATGGCGTTTCTCAAGCCGCAACTGTGCGGAATTGTAGTTCGAGAAGGCGGTTGACGTCGTCTGAAAAATGTTGTCGAGCAGATAGAGCGCGTTGTTCTCCCATACATTAATCGCATAGGGAACCAGGCGCCGGAACCGCGGGCGTAGCCCAGCGTTTTCGATAGGGTTGGAAGAGAAGGGCTGGCCCGTGACCGGGTTGATCGGTTGCGCCGGAATCGCACTCAAAGGTACCGTCGCGCCTGGACCATTCGGCTCGGCGCTATTGGTGTTTTCGCGGCGATTGAGGCGAGTGCCTTTATTGCCGACGTAGGAAACATCCAACACAATCGCGCCTGGCAGTTCGCGCTGGATGCCGAAGTTCCAGTGCTGAATGTAGGCGTTCTTGAAATCCGGCGAGACGTCGTTGGGGCCCGGGTTGAATTGCCCGGGGCCCGGATTGGCGATGCGAAAACCGATAAACGTTTCCGCGGTAGGCACGCCGTCCTGGAACAGGCTCAGGCTCTGCTGATCTTCCTTGAGGTTGGGCAGGTTCTCCAGCGTGTCCTGCGTAATGAAGAGAGGCACGGTGTCGAAGAACATTCCATAAGCGCCGCGGATGACCGTCTTTCCGATGGGCCGATAGGCAAAGCCGAAGCGCGGCCCGAAGTTTTTCTTGTCGGCTGGGAAGAGAGATCTTGGCAGTTCCTGGCCGGCGCGGCCCCAGTTGGGAGCAAAACTCTGGTTGCCGGGCTGCAGGTAAAACAGCGCGCCTTCGCTAAAATTGGTCGGCCGCCCCTTCGGGTAGGTTAGCGTGGAGACGCGGTCCTGCGTGTCATACGGCGGCGCGTAGAACATGTAGCGGAGCCCGAGGTTAATGGTCAGTTTGGAGCCGACTTTCCAGTCGTCCTGAATGAAGCCGGCGTACTCGGTGGAGCGCAAGTCCTGGGCGAATCCACTGACGCGCCGTCCTTTTTGAACCGGCAGGCCGAGGAGAAAGTTCGCAAAGGTGTTGCCGGTGTTGCCAAAGCCCTGCTGGCCGCTCCAATTGTTGCTGCTGAAGCTGAAATTGCCGCGGAGCGTGTTGGCGCGCGTGATGGCATTCCGGACGCGGCGCAGCTCACCGCCCACTTTAATGAAGTGGCGTCCCCGGTTGAACGAAAGCTGGTCAACGAACTGAAACGTATTGTTGCGCGGGCGGAACGGGCCGTCCCCGTCGCCAATCCCGGCAAAACCGCTGATAGAAAAATCGGGTGCGCCGCGGAGTCCCGGCGTGCTGGCAAAATCGAGGCCGCTCACGCCGAGTTCCTTGACGATGTCGCGATCAGCGATCGTGTTTTCCCCGGCTTGAAACTGCGCCCATCGCAGATAGCCGAACTAAAACTCATTGACGGTGGTTGGTCCGAAAATGCGGGTGTAAGCGAGGGTGCCCGCCATCTGCCGCTGCTTGTCGAGCGAGCCATACCCAGGAAACGTTCTCGGCGCGAATCCGTTTGAATCGGTGAGGCTGTAGCGTGCCATCAGTGTATCTTTCGGGGAAAACTGATGATCGAAACGCATGCTGAACAGGTCAGAGTTATCCGAGCGCGTCCGGCCGTCGAAAAAATTTTGCAACGGGTTGCCGTTGGCTCCGCGGCCGCCGGCAGTGTTCGGATTCGGGAGCATGCCGGAAAAGTTGATGACGTTGCGCGCCGCGGGATCGAAACGGGTGACTGGAATGATGTTACCTGGGAACAGGTCGCGGACAAAAACATTGCCCGCCTGCCGGGAGGATCTGGCGTCATAGATGCCGTTCCGGGGCACGGCTCGGCCGAGGGCGTCGGTGCCCAGATTGGCGCCTAGGAAGGTTGAAAAGTCGCCGCGTTTCATTTCGGGCGTGGGCACGGCGGTCAGAGTCGTGTTGCCGCGGCGCAACCGTTGGCCCTCATAGTTGACGAAGAAGAACGTGCGGTCCTTGCCGCGATATCCAGGTACTGTAACGGGTCCGCCCAATGTGAAGCCGTACTGATTCTGGTTGTACGGCGGGGCCTTAAAGCGGCCGTCCTTGGTTCGGAAGTTCGAATTGCGATCAAAAAGATTGCGCGCTTGTACGGCGTTGTTTCGATTGAACTCGAACAAAGTTCCATGAAACTGATTGGTGCCGCCACGGGTGACAACGTTGATCTGGCCTCCGGCCCCTTTGCCGAACTCGGCCGAATAGCTCGACGTTTGAATTTTGAATTCCTCGATGGCGTCTACAGAAGGCCGGATGACGAGCTGGTTCTGATACTGATCGGAGTTGACGGTGCCGTCGAGCAGGAAGCTGTTTTGTTCGGGCCGCATGCCACTGATAGAGATGCCGCCCCCAATGCTGCCGCTGCCGCCGTCACCAGTGTTGACGCCAGGAAGGAGCAACGCGAGTTGGACGAAGTTTCGA
>CAMDKT010000218.1 GCA_945900935.1 Candidatus Sulfopaludibacter sp. SbA3
CAAGACGGGGAATGTGACTGTGCCGCAGGAGGCGATGGCGAAGATCAGCCCGCTTTATCCCAAGACCATCAACGTCACCGCCGGCAATGTTTTTCCGTCCCCGAAGAAGACGAACTTCCGGCCCCGCATTGGCGCCGCGTATCGAATCACCGATAAGTTCGTGGTGCGCGGCGGATACGGCATCTACTCGGAAACGCTGGGACCGATTCACCGCGCACAGGGAAGCGGCCCGTTCCAGATCGCGGAAACGTACGTGAACTCCATCGTGAATGGCGCTCCATTTCTCACTTTTCCCAATCCCTATCCATCCACTCTCGCCGGTGCGGGTATTCCTTCCCAAAGCGTGAGCGGCTATCCGATGGAAACCAACAACGGAATGATCCATCAATTCAACCTCAGTGTTGAGCGGGAGATTGCCAAGTTTGGCCTCCGCGGTTCGTATATCGGCTCGCGAAGCCGGGGATTGAACTATTCGATCGCCCTGAACAAGCCGCAGCCGAGTGCGATCCGCTTCACCGCCGACCGCCGGCCGTATCCGCAATACGTGGGCGCCAGCTATTCGAACTCCGATGGAGCTTCAAACTATGACTCAGCCCAATTTGAGGTCACGCGCAGGACGGGAGGGTTGTTCCTTAACGCGCATTACACGTTCGGGAACGCCTCCAGCAATTTCCTGAATTTGGAGAACCCTTATAAGCACGATTATTGGAACCGTGACGCCTTCAACTCACGGCACCGGTTGGTGTTCAATACGACGTACGATCTTCCATTTGGCAAAGGCCGGAAACACATGACGGCCGCGCCGGCAGCCGTGGAACAGGCACTGGGCGGATGGCAGTTGGGCTGGATCGCCTATCAGCAAAGCGGGCAATATTACACGCCTACGTTTTCGGGATCGGATCCTTCGAACACGAACTCGCTCGGCGGCATTCCGGACCGCATCGGAAGCGGCAACCTAGCTTCGATCGGGCCAAATCGCATGTTTGACGCCTCCGCTTTCGCGGTTCCGCCCCAGGGACGTTTCGGCAACTCCGGTGTGAACATCCTGGAAGGGCCCGCATTGATCCTGCATCATCTCAGCGCGGTTAAGCAGTTCCACATTACGGAGCGGGTGAAGTTCGTGTTGCAGACGATGTTGACCAATGTCGCCAACCATCCCATTTTCGACTTCCCCACCGGAAATTCACTGAACATTTCCGTCCCCGGAAGCGTCGCCCGTGCAACCCAATTGCGTGATGGCGGGACGGGCGGCCGGGAGATGAGCGGTCCGCGGCAATTTCAGTTCCGTTTCCGCGTCGAGTTCTAGCTGCTCTACGGCAGGTTGAAAAGAGTGTAGGCCGGGGTTCTTGTCCAATGCCTCGAAAAGGTCCAATTGGCATCGAGAAGCCTCACCCTCTTTCAAAGACATGCGTGAAGTGCTGGCGGTCGATTTTGGGCTGAAGAGTTTCCAGACGGCGGAGTGACCGGCGCTTCGGCGAGAGAGAGAATTAGCAAGTTATGTTGCGCACAACATAACGGGTCAGTTTTGCCGCACGCCGAGGCATTACCCTTACGGTCGCGGCTCGGAAAGGCGGATTTGCGCCAGTCAGGCACCGACATGCGAACGTATTCACACGGTCGCGGACCTAGCACGCGTTTAGACGCACGCGAGTCCGCTCCCGCCCCTTCTCGGCGTCGCCGCGGAGAAGGCCCAATGCGCCGAGAATCTGCTGCTGCTTGTCCCGCAGCCGCTCCTGATACACGCCATCTTCATAGTGCGAGAACCCGCGCGCAATCGCCGCCAGCGCCGCCTCCGTGTCCCCCAACGCGGCGCAACCGTAACTCAGATTGAGCTGCGTCCGAACGTCCCTGGGCGACAACGCCTCAGCCAGCCGGTAGGCCTCCACCGCTTCGACGTACCGCTGAAGCCCGAAATGCGCGTCGCCGAATACGTTCCAAAGCCATGTCGAATACCACGGGTTCAAAGCCAATGCGGCCTTCGCCAGCTCCAAGCCTCCCTCAAAATCCGCCGCCTGCCTAACCAGAAACTCCGCCACTTCCCCTAACAGCGACCAATCCCTGGGGTATTTTTCCAGCGCCGACTCGTAAACCCGTTTCGCATCCTCCTTGGCACCGGCCTGAATGTGCACCCGCGCCTCACGCCAGCGGGGGGTGCCGAACGATTTGGCGAACACGGCCCGCGTCTTCGGAACCCCGGCTCGAACGAGCATGCGCGAGTGGAGGCTGGCCGTTTCACTCGGCTCCGGCGATTCCAACTCAGCGCCCAGCGACGAAACAAAATTCGCCATCAAAGGAAAATGCAGTCCGATCGCCCTGGAGTCGCCAAATTCCTGCGGGTTGCTGTGTGAGGCGGGCGCATCGGAACCCCGAACGCCGTAATCGGAGAACACCATGAAGCCATCAGGATCCAGCGCGGGCACGAGCGCTTGTAAACACTCCATCGCGCCGTGATTCAGAATCACGCGAGGCAGATCACCATACAGGCGAAGCGCCTCGTCCAACATCGTGTATTCACGTTTGCAGGGCAGAAACGCAGCCTCGATTTCAAACAAACTCCTGAGCCCAAACAAACTCGCGTCGAGCCGCCCGGCCTTCTCTTGCACCTCTTGCAGCGACGGCGAATTGTGCCGCCGCAGCCGCGCTTCATCGGCCGTCAAATGCGTGCGCACGCATAGCTCTTCCGGGCCGCCCTTCCCCTGCCTGACGATCGCGGCGGGCAACGAATCGAGTCCGTAATTGCAGAACACCGCGCGAATGCGCGATAGCGCCACCAGCCCGTCACTGGTCTCCCAATGCAGCGGCCGCCGGGCATCCCCTCGCGCTGGAATGGTGCCCGTTCCGTCAAACACGCCGAACTCTTTCCACTGCCTCACCGTGGCCGGCGAACGGTCCGTCACGTAGTACACCAGATTTTCGTCGAATGGCTCCCCCGCCTCCGCGCAGAGCCGCCGAAACGCTTCCAGAAACAACCGCGCGAACAGTCCGGTACCCGCGCACAATTCCAACACGACCACCGGCCCAACCGGGGGATTCTCCTGACAATTCGCCAATAATAGAGCCGCCGCGTCCTGGGACAACGCTCCGCCGGACGTTGACGCGTACGGCACCGTATCCTCAATGAAACCTCGCGTGCCCGCCGTCATCCAGAACTGCTCTGAAAGCCGCCAATCCAGGCTCTCCGTGACCGGACAAAAGTCCTCCACCAGCCGCGACGGAATCTTGGCCCGGCGTAGCGTCTCTAAGATATTTGCCTGCGAATCCATTTATCAAGCCTACCCCGGCGCGAATTCTCGATAGAATCCGAAGATGCGTTTCCTTGCCGGCCTCATCCTGTTCGCGATGGCTCTCTCTGCCCAGCCGTTCAACGACCAGCCGTTCAACAAATGGATCAACAGCGTCGCCCAGCGGCAACTGGCGACGCGCAAAGAACGCATCCGCCAGATCAAATCCCGGGCCGATGCCGAAGCGCATCAGCGCACGGTTCGCGCCGCAATCCTGGATGTCTACGGCGGCCTGCCCAACTATCGCGGCCCCCTCAATGCCCGTACCACCGGCACGCTCGACGCCGGCGCTTACAAAATCGAAAAAGTGATGTTCGAAAGCCTGCCGAAGTATTGGGTCACCGGCAACCTCTACGTCCCCACAAGCGCAGGCAAACACCCTGCGGTCCTCTACGCCATCGGCCATTGGAACGAGGGCAAGCCCGCCGCCCAGCGCATGGCGGCTAACCTTGCCATGCAAGGCTTCGTCGTCCTCGCGTTTGACCCCATGGGTCAGGGCGAGCGCTTCCAGGGCTACTGGTCGCGCGCCGGCGTCTCGCTGGTCACCCCTGGCGTGCCCCAACACTGGAACGCCGGAACAGCCGCGTTCCTGATCAACCAGACGCTCTCCGCCTACTTCGTCTGGGACGGCATGCGCGCGCTCGATTACCTGACCAGCCGTCCGGAAGTCGACCCCGAGCGCATTGGCTGCACTGGCTGCTCCGGAGGCGGCACCCAGGCCACCTACATCTCCGCGCTCGACCCCCGCGTGAAAGTAGCCGCTCCGCTCTGCTACATGCAGTCTTTTGAAGTCCTCTTCCCCGGCTCCATCGGCGACTCCGAACAGAGCCCGCCCGGCTTCCTCTCCAAAGGCCTCGATCAGACGGACTACGTCGAACTCTTCGCTCCCAAGCCCTGGTTCATCGGCTCCACGAAGGAGGATTTTTTCACGCCCGCCGGCGCCAAGGTCCTTTACGAAGAGGCGCGCAACTTCTACGAAATCTTCGGGGCGCAGGACAGCATCAAATGGGTCGTCGGTCCCGGCGGCCATGGCACGCCGATTGAAATCCGCGAAGGCGTCTACGAGTGGTTCAACCGCTGGCTCAATAATGGCAATCCCAATTGGAAAGAACGCCCCGTTAAGATGTTCACGAATGAGGATCTTCGCGTAACGCCCACAGGCCAACTTGCCGCCGATTCCCGCGACCTCATCGAAATCCTGAAGGAACAACGAACGTCTCGCCCGGTTTCCGGAACCCTCGATGAATTCGTCCGCAAACTCGCCGTCGTCGAACCCGGTAATGCCAAGCCCGTCATTGAATCCGAAGAGACGAAAGACGGCCTGCTAATTCGCAAGGTAAAACTTTCGATCGAACCCGGCGTCACTGTGGAAGGCTGGATCCTGCGGCCTACTTCCAGTGCGCCGCTGCCCGGTGTTGTCCACGTTGAGCGCACTGCAAAACTCTCGGCCCGCGCCATCGAAATCGCCAAGGCGGGCTCGCAAGTCTTCGCCATCATGCCCCGCGCCCTCCCCGCCCCGCCGCGATATATGGAACACGGCGATTGGGAAGCCGCCACCCGCGCGTGGCTCACCGGCCGCAATCTGCCCGCCATGCGCGCCATTGATATCGCTACCGCCGCCCGCGCGCTGGATGCAACCGGACCCATCCGCGGCGTCGCCGACGGCGTCCACTCGGTCGCCCTTCTGCTCGCGTCCCGCCTGGAGCCACGCATCAACCGTCTCTGGCTGGAACGCGCCCCGCACAGTTTCGCGCCGGTCTTCGATTCCCCTCGCCATCTTGGCCTGCACGACGCCGTCATGCCCGGCTTCTACACCCGCTGGGACTTAGCCGACCTGGCGCAAGGCCGCCAAGTAACCTGGATGCAGCCCACCGACTGGAACAACAACATCATCCATCTGCCCGGCCCCATGTACCGCTATCGCACGTTCGATGAAATGAACGAAGGCATCATCCGGTGGCTGCTCGAGTAACCGGCGGCTAATCCGATTTCGCCAACAGGCCCACGTCAGTCTGTCTCTATTCACCAGTGCCCGGTTATCGGAGGGCACCGGCGGCTCTGTCAGGTCACGCCGACGCCGCGCGCGTTTCTGAGCCGCGCGCGTCAGCAAGCGGTTCCCGAGGCACGCCCCCACTTCGACCGCGCCGCGATTAGTGAGTCATCGAGTAGACGATGTAGTTAATTCCAATCCGATACGCGAGCGACGCGAAGGCCTCCGGATACTCCGGATCGTCGGCCCACTCCCATGCGTCACCCAGATCCATGTTGTGGCAAATGCCAACCTGCACCCGGCCCTTCTCGTCCAGCACGGCGCGCCACCGGGGCTCGAAGCCATCCTGCTCATATGTCTGCCCCCGGTAAAGGTACTGCCGTCCAGGCACTTGGAATTTCTTGTCCAAATCGTAAAGCACGTGGAAAATCGGCTCACCGTCCGGCAAGTCGATAATCACCCGGTCCGGAAAGATTTTACGCAAACCCACGGAGAACGCTTCCCACTCATACGAGCCATGGAAGTCATCCACCATCAAAAAGCCGCCGCGGTCCAAATATTCCCGCAGACGTTTTCCCTGCGCCTCGGTCAGGTTCCAGTGCCCCACTTCCACTGCGTACAGCCAGGGCCAATTAAAGACCTCGTCACTATCGATGTCGATGATCTCTTCAACGCTCCTGGCGTTCACGCGCGTCAACCGCCGCACGCCCTGGGTGAATACGCGTTCGGCTTTATTCGAATCAGTGCCCCAGGAGCCGCGGCGCCCCCTCCCTCTGCCGCCGCCGCCGGACTGGTATCGCAAGCGCGCAAAGGTCCATTCCCCCGGTACGTCGGCGTCATCGGGATCCACCGCCGGGTTCTGCATCTCCCTCTCATACATGTAGGAAGTGCGCCGGGCCTGATACGCCCACGCCGCTCCGGCCAGCAGCAGGAACGCCAGCAACACCGCCGCTTTGCGCGCCGAGGTCATGTCGCAACCCTATCATTTTGCGGCGCGCCGCGCTACTCCTCACCCGAGCGGATTTTCCGGCCACGAGTGACGCGGGTACCTTCGGCTCAACTCCTTGCGAACTTGCGGATACAGTCGCTCCCAAAATCCAGCCAGGTCCTGTGTCATCTGCACCGGCCTGTAGTTCGGCGCCAACAAATGGACAACGACATTCACCCGCCCGCCCGCCACGCGCGGCGTCTCTCGCATCCCGAAAAAGTCCTGGAGTCTGGACGCCACCGACGGCGCCTGCCCATCCAAGTAAGTTACCTTTGCTTGTTTCCCGCCCGGCAATTGAATCCGTTCCGGCGCCAGCCGTCCGACTAACTCCCGTTGTGCCGGCGGCAACCCATCTAGCAACACTCGCTGTAACCCGCCGTCTCCCAGTAACACTCGTAACTCCGCGAATGACTTACTCCCAAAACAGGCCGACGTCAACGCCGTTCGTTGCGCCTCTTCATCCGGCGCCGGCGGTCCGCCATGCGCCGCCGCGAATCGCCACCGCCCGAAGAGGCGATCCAACTCCTCCGGTCCGGCGAATTGCGCCAAACCCGCTTCCACAGCCTTCTCCGCCAACAATCGCGCCGCCGCGCCCGCGTCCACCGTCCCGCTTCGCGACTCCTCGATCACGAACCCGTCAAACGTCAGCGCGCTCACGCTTTCCACCCGTTCTGCTAAGCGATTCCACTCCACGCCATCCCGCGAATCGAGGCGGTCCGGGAATAAGTCGAGCAGCCAGTTCGGGTCTACTTTACTTGCCAGCCGAATGAGCGGCTGCCCTCGGTCTTTCCGGTACTCAATGTCTAAAGCGACTAACAACGGCGCGTCCCGGACGCCGGATGAATCGGCTAACTGGGCCGCCCCGCCGCCGGACAGCAATATTTCGCCATTCGCCCGCTTCCGCCCCAGCCTGTCGGAGAACGCCGACACCACCGCGATTAACAGACCCGTCTCCACTCCGCCGCCGCGGGAACGAATCCCGCCGGCCCGTCGGATCTGTTCCGCAATTCGCGACGTATGGGGTTGCCCTCGCTGTTCCAACAATAAGAAGAGATCGGAATCGACATTGTGCCGCGCCGCGCCCTCCAACCGCTCTCCCGCGCTCAGCGCCGCCGCCGCCCGCACGCCTTCCTCCCCCGCCCCGCGTTCGCCGGCCTCCAATACCAGCCGCGCCAATCGCGGATGCAGGGGCAATTGCGCCATACGCTTCCCCAGCTTCGTCAAACGCCCCGATTCCACCGCTCCCAGCCGCGCAAGCAACTCCTCCGCCGCGTTCAGCGCCGGTGCGGGCGGCGGCGTCAACCATGGCAGCGCCATCGCGTCCGGAATTCCGCAGCCATGCAGATCCAGCAGCAATTGCGTCAATTCCCGGCGCTCGATCTCCGGCGAATCCTGAGCCGGCCGGCGGCCAAATTCTTCTTGTGTAAAAAGCCGAATTACATACCCCGGCGCCGTGCGACCGGCCCGCCCCGCGCGCTGCGCCGCCGAAGCCTGGCTGATCCGGGCTACTTGCAGGGAAGGAATTCCCGTCCATGGCGAGTCAATTGCCACGCGGGCCAACCCGCTATCGACCACGGCGGTCACGCCCTCAATCGTCACCGAACTCTCCGCGATGTTGGTCGACAAAATCACCTTCGGCCGCGACGCCGGCGCCAACGCCCGGTCCTGCTCCTCCGGCGACAAGTCTCCATGCAACTGCGTGACGATCAAGTTGTGCGCCGCCGCCACCGGCTCCAACGACCGCGCGGCCCGGCGCATTTCAAAAGCCCCTGGCAGGAAGACCAGCACATCGCCCGTCAGCCCGCGCCGCGCCAGTCGTTCCACGCCGTTCGCCACCCGTTCTTCGAGCGCCGCCCCCGTTTCCGGCGTCCATTCCACGGTGATCGGATGCAACTTTCCCTCACTCCGCAGAATCGGCGCGTCTCCTAAGTGCCGGGCAATCGGTGCCGCGTCCAAAGTCGCCGACATGACCACGAGTTTCAATTCCGGCCGCCGTGTCCGCTGCAGCTCCAGCAACAGCGCCAACGCCAGGTCCCCATCCAGATGCCGCTCATGAAACTCATCCAGCACAACCACGCCGACCGAGGCAAGGCGCCGATCGGAGAGAAGCCGCCGCGTCAACACACCTTCGGTCAGGAAACGTAACCGCGTTTTCGGACCAGCCACTTCCTCAAACCGCACATGGTAACCCACTGTCTCGCCCAGCCGCTCCCCCAACTCCTCGGCCACGCGCCGCGCCGCCAGTCGCGCCGCCAGACGCCGTGGTTCCAACACCCACACTTCACCCGTGGTCTCCTTTAACAGGGTCGGCGGAACCCGCGTCGTTTTTCCGGCGCCCGGCGGAGCTTCCAGCACCAGGCAGGAATGCCCTCTAAGCAACGCGCACACGTCACCCAACAGCGCGTCAACGGGAAGAGAAATCACCTTTCTCAAGGTAACCTATACGCCCAAAACGCGTGAAATCGGCGATTTCTAAGGTAAACTTGATAGATGTCTTCATTCGCCCCGTTAGCGCCGCCAAAGCGGCTGCTCTTCGGCCCCGGCCCTTCCCTCGTCGCGCCCCGCGTTTACGAGGCCATGGG
>CAMDKT010000219.1 GCA_945900935.1 Candidatus Sulfopaludibacter sp. SbA3
CAGCAGGATCGCCGCCGCCACAAGCAAGGCGCCTCGAAACCAAACGGTTGCCGACCAATGCGGCGTCACCGTGATATCGAGGGCCGCCGCCGATTTGCTAAAATTTCCCGCGCTATCGCCGGACTGAATCTCCAGGCGATGCTGTCCCGGTTGCAGACTCAGCGCAACACCCGGATGATCGACGGACGTCCAGCCGGGGGCGGGGTCAACGGTTTTGTCGCGGGATAAAAGCCGATAGCGATAGCGCGAGTGGGGACTCAGACGCAGGTCGGAGAACGCCACCTGCACATTTCCGGCGGGCAGGGAAAGATTCGACCAGCGCGCCTCGGCAATAGAGACCCCCTCGCTCGACACCGATGTAATCGCTACCCCCGGTTCCGGAGCGGCACGCCGCGATGGACGGATTTCGGAAAACCCGCTCGTCGTGCCGATGTAGACGCGCCCATCGGGATGGGCGAAGAATCCACCCAGCATGACATCGTGCCAGATCAGCCCGTCCTCCGGACCCAGATGACGCCACGCACCGTTCGTCCAAACATCAACGCCGGCATCGGTCCCAATCCAGAGACTTCCCCGCCCGTCCGATTCGACGAAGCTGATATCGTCGCTCTGCAGCCCTTTACCACGACTGAAATGGGTAACGCGTTTGACGTCGCCGCCGACATGCAACTGCATCCGGCCCACGCCGGATACGCCCGAATAGCCAAGCCAAAGCTCGCCGGGGTCGTGTTCGGCAAGGAATACAATTCCATTTCGAGCCAGGCCCTGGGCGGTTGTATAGGTGCGCCACTGCCCGTTTTTTTCTCGGGCGAGGCCATTGGCATGGGCAACCCAGAAGCTGCCGTCTGCGCCTCGCAGCACCTTGTACGTCGTCCGCGGTTCTTCCGCAAACGGTGTCCGATAAACCGTAAACACCGGATTTGACTTTCGCCAGTCGCCGCGGAACAGGCCGCGCCGCGTGCAAACCCAAAGGTTACCGGAATCTTCCGCGGTGAGCGATACCACGCGCTGATGGGCGAGCCCGGCGGCGGCACCGAAGCGCGTCAGCTTGCCATCGGCATCGATCCTGGTTAGTCCACCACTCTCATTACTACCCGCCCAGAGCGATCCATCCGGAGTGGAAATCAGCGCTCGGACCTCATTTGCAGCCAGTCCGCTATCGCGATTCCATGTGGTAAAAACGCCATCGGCGGTCATCCGATTCAGACCGTCCTTCGTCCCGATCCACAAATCACCCGTCCCAGCCCGCGCGAACGACATCACGCCTTCGTTGCTGAGTCCATCGCGCTTCTGCCAACTGCGCCAATTGGGAAAGCCGTTCCACCGGGATAGGCCATGCGCCTCCATCCCGATCCATGGCGTGCCGAGGCGATCCCAAAAAATGGTGCTGACCGGGTCTCCCGACAGACCATTCGAGGACGAATACTGCCGCCAGCTCGAACGTCCGCCGGACTGCTCGCGTTTCCACAGACCGTTAAATGCCGGGACCCACAGATTACCAGCGGAATCAATGGAAAGGCTCGCCAACCTGCCGACGGGCGGAAAATCCAAGTCAGAGCGCTGGAACGTCAGCGCGCCCGGTTCCAGTACGTACAGAGCGGCACGGGAGCGGATCCAGATGCGCTTGGCACCGTCCATAATGGGTGCCCCCCATTCGGTCTCCGGCAGGCCCATCTGTTGGCCGATTCCGGTTAATGACAGCTCCCCTCCGGACCCAATGACACCGCGATAAACCGTGCGGAGCGAGGCTGCCCAAACGGCGCCTCCCGGTTCGACAAACACGGAACGGAGTCTTTTCCCTTCGGTGCCTGGCAGGACGCGCAACTTGCCATCCTCCAGCACGGCTACCCCGCGCGCGGAGGCAACGGCGAGCCGTCCATCGGGCAGCATGTCCATACACCCGGTGCCGAGGCAGCCAATTGGAACGCCTCCCCCAGCCGCAGGCAGCGCGTGAAACCGGTCGTCTCGAAAAACGCTTATGCCGCTACTCGATCCCGCGTAGACGCCGCCCCCCCGATCAACGAAAACAGACTCGACCGAGTGCTCCGTGAGCCCTTCGCCGACGCCAAAACGCCGGAAGCGATGTCCGTCAAAGCGGAAGATTCCGTTCGACGTGGCGATCCAAAGCAGACCCGTGCGGTCTTGCGCGACCGCCCGTACGCTCAAGTGCGAGAGTCCGTTGGTTAGCCCAAAATGGTCGAAGGTGAAGTGCTGCCCAGCCAGGGAAACAGATGCCAGCAGCGCGACGGCCCCCGGCAGTACGAATAAACCGCATGTCAAAATCGCACCTGCGCTCCTTACATCCTGATCGGCTTGTTTGATAAATGCATTAGCTCTCATCGATATTGACAGGTCGCGAGCCCCCCGTAAAGGGCGGGAACTCCGGTGGCGGGGGCGCGGTGATTTTTAATCCGCCGAATAAAAGCGCCGGAAGCGTCAGCGTCCACGCGTGGAGCATCAAACGTGTGGCTGACGGGCCGCCATAAGCGGTGTCACCCAGCAGCGGATGCCCGGCGGCGGCGCAATGAATCCGAATCTGATTCGTGCGGCCGGTGACGGGCTCGGCCTCCAGCAGCACAGCCGATCCCTCGCGCTTCAGCACACGGAGTCGAGTTTCTGCCGCTGCGCCGGTAGCAAGAAGATTCCATTGGGGACGCCGTTCCGGATCGCGGCCGATAGGAAAAGTTAACACTTTTTCTTCCCACGGCACGGGCTCGGCACAAACGGCCAGATACCGCTTTTCGACCTCACGAGAAGCGAACAGGTGCGCCAGGGGCGAATGGCGAGGCAGACTCTTGGCGGCCAGCAACACACCGGAAGTATCGCGATCGAGCCGATGCAGAATGTGCGCCGTAAGGTGCCCCATTCCGCGCAATGCGTTGGCGACGGTGCCAGTGCGCTCACGCCCGGTAGGATGAACGAGCATGCCGGAGGGCTTGTTGATCGCGATGAGATCGCCGTCCTCATACAAAATCGAAAGCGGAATCGATTCCGGACAAACCTCCGTGATCCGAGCGGCTGGATCCAGGCGGACAACCGCCCCCGCCGTCAGGCGAAACCCCAGCGGCCGCACAACGGAATCCACTTCGCAGGCGCCAGCGGCCAGAGCCCGTCGAATACTTTCTCGTGAGGCGTTGGGCAGGCAATCGAGCAGGAAAAGCTCCAACCGGCACGGAGTTTTCACTTGCCAAATGCGGAGTTGGCCCTCAGCCGTGTTACATTGAATTTTCGCGCCAGCCTCAGCTGTTAATGCCATGTCGCTTCAAGTATTCCTCTACGCTCAGTTTCGCGGAATCGAACGGTTCGTGTCAGCCACGACCGAAGACTCGTCTTTTGCCGACCGTAGTTTGTGGGTTTCGATGCTCACCGAAGTGACGCCCCGGACGTTTTTGTCCGAGCGCGGTCTCTCGCCTTTGCTCGTTGGATACGCAGGAGGCGGCTCGTTCCTGATGTTGCTGCCGGAACCCACAGAACCGGAGGCCGAAGAGTATCTCAGCAAGTTGAGGGATTCGGTGAGCGCCGCCACAGACGGGGTGTTGGAACTGCACTGGACCTGGACAGAAAACCTGGGCACTTGGCAAAACGTTTGGAAACGGCTGTTGGATGGCATCCGGAGAAAACGGCAGACGCCGTTGGCGCACTTGGGCGCGGCGGCGTTTGCCGAAAGTACGGCGGCCGGTGTGGCCGTCGAGCGCCCCTGGGAGGGCATCGCCGCAAAACTTTCCGGCGATGCCGCGGCTGCCGGAGCAACCGTCTCCGGGCCGGAGGGAGTGCAGCTTACGATTGCCCCGGCAGCGCCGCAGGAGCTAGCTCGAAAGGCTCGCGGCCGTAAAGCCTGGGGCATGTTCCGCTGTGACATCGACCGCGCGGGCGCGCGCCTCCAATTGGCCGATTCAACAGAAAATTTCCTGTATTTGGCGATTCTTTACAAGGGCTTGGTGGCTGGCGAACTGCAACGGATTGTGGCCATGCCCGCCCATGCCGGCCGGGTTTCGATCCTCTACAGCGGCGGCGACGATTTCGCGGTGGCCGGCGCGTGGGATGCCCTGCTGAGCGTTGCCGGCGAGTTTCATCGCGTCTTTACGCTCTTTGCCGTTGAACTGCCGGGCGGGAAAGAGTTGACCGAAGGCGCGTCGCTTTCGGCGTCCCTCACGGTTGCCGAGGCGGGCGAAACGTTGGCCGGGCTCTGGCGCCGCAACCGGGCGGCGATTGAAACGGTGAAATCCTCCGGCGGCAACGCGCTGGCGCTGTTTGACAGGATTCTGGAATGGCCGGCATTGAAAGACGCGGAAGGTCTGAAGTCGCACATTCGCAAACTGCGAGAGGTTTACCACTGCCCGCCGGAAGTGTTCGAAGAGCTGGAAGATTTCTACGGCGTGAGGGTCGCGGGTGACCATCTGGCATCTCCCCGTTCCCGGCGGCGGGAGCGGAGCGTCGACCGCCCGTGGCGGTTTCACAGCCGCCTGCGGCGACTGGCCGGTGATCGCGCCGGTTCCGAATTTGAGCGGCAATGGCGTGCGTTCCTTGGTGATTTGATCGGACGCGGCCAGGTGCAGAAACAACTGCGGCCTGCAGGCAAGGTAGCATTGGATTGGGCCAACCTGGAAATCGGCTGGCGCGGGCAGGAATAAGGGCTGCCGGAAGCGGGAAAAGGGAAAGAGAGTTCGAATTTACGTATGTCGGAAGAAATGCAGACGGATACTCCACAGCCGGTCCTCGAAGCGCCGGAACCCAAAGCGACCACACCGCCAGCGGCGGAAGCGCCGGTAGTGCCAGCGGCGGAATCGCCGGTAGTGCCCGTGGCGGCGGTGGCAATGGAAGCGGAGGGCGCGCCGCCCGTCGATCCCGCGCCAACAACAGAAGCAACGGTAGCGGCAGCGGTGCCCGCGCCGCGCGGCGACCGGCAGCCTCGGGCAGATCGTCCGCCTCGGGAGCCGCGCCCTGATCGTCCGCCCCGCGATCGCGACCGGCCGCAAGGCCAGTCCAACCCCGCTGACCGCCCGAAAGCCGCCGCCAATGACCGTCCCCGAGGCGGCGGCAATGACCGGCCTCGCGATAGCGGTCCGCGCCCCGCCGACCGCCCCAGTGACCGCCCCAGTGACCGTCGGCCGGATGTTCGCCGTCCCGAAGGCCCGGTGGAGATCGAGTACGACAAACTCATCAGCGATAGCTTGTATCTGGATAATCAGGCCCATGTGCTGGTCGCCCGTTTGCGCGATTTGGACGCCGGGACGCGGAGCCAGTTGCGACGGCTCTACGGTGCCGTGCGCCGGGCGTGCCGCGCGCCCGAGGCCGACCGGCAGCACCAATTTGTAATGCTCCGGGCGCGTCTGGCCTACACCATCGCGCGACACGGCCTGCGCAGTCTGGATCCATTGGAGAAGCTGCTGCTCCAAGTCACCCGGCGCAATGAAACCCGCGGCTACGACCGGTTCCGAGACCTGTTCGAAGCCATCATCGCGTACAACGAATAATCACGGCGAACCCAGGAAAAACATGAGCTCTTCATCCCAAATCCCCGAAATCCGCCTCGCCGGCAAGCTGATCATTGACGCCTCGCTGGTGTGTCTCACCGGCCTGCACATTGGTGCCGGCAAAGGCTCGCTGGAAATTGGCGGTGCCGATAATCCGGTGGTCAAAGACGCCTTCGGGCGGCCGATCGTGCCCGGATCCTCCATCCGCGGCCGCATGAGAAGCCTTTTGGAACACGCTCTCGGCCTGACAGCGCCGGAGGAAATGGTGTATCTCTCTCGCCGCCGCGGCCAGGAGGTGCGCATCCATCAAAGCGATCGTTCCGACGACCCGATCTGCCTGCTCTTCGGTCGTAATCCGGGCCGCATGGATCGCGTGAAAGGCGATTCCACTGAGGCGCGCCATGTTACGCCCGCGCGCCTGGCGATCTACGACGCGCCGCTGGAGCTCGAGTCGATCACGGCCCAAATGCGCGAGCAGTTGGACGACGAATTGACCGAGGTGAAGAGCGAGAACGCCATTGATCGCATTACCGCGCAGGCCAATCCGAGAACGCTCGAACGGGTACCCGCCGGGGCGCGCTTCCGCGTCCGGATCGTCATTGACATTCTGCAGGATGGCGACCAGAAACTGGTGCCGCTGGTTGTGCAGGGCTTGCGGTTACTGGAGGATTCGGCGCTGGGCGGCGGCGGTTCCCGAGGCAGCGGCCGCGTGGAGTTCCAGAACATCCGCGCGGTGTGGCGAAGCCGCCGGTACTACGCCGATGGCGCGCAGGAAGTAGAAGTGGCCAAGGCCGCCAACACCGAAGCCCTGCAGCAGGCCGTGCTGGCCGATGAGTTCGCACTGCGCATTTCCGAATAACAACCCATGCCGACAGAACGGCCAGCTCTCCTGGTTCAATTACAGCCGATCACACCATGGCGCTGCGGCGCGGGCCGCCCCGGCGAGCCAGCGTCGCTCGTGCCCAGCGACTCGCTCTTCGGCGCGATCAGCGATGCCATGCGCCTGCTGGGATGGCTCCCGGAATGGCTCGCCGAAGGCGCTCGACGCACCCGGCTGAGTTCGTTGTTCCCGATGCAAAATGAGGTATTCTACGCGCCGTTCCCGGAGGCACTGAGAACCTATTCCGGGTTGCGCCGCGTGCGCCTGGAATCGGTGCGGTTCGCGCCGCTGGCGGCTATTCAGTCCTTGGCCTTAAAGAAATTCGACGAGAATCGCTGGGTGCTGGATCTGGCCAGCGGCTGCCTCCAGCCGGTCGACCGGGCCGGCGGCGGGGGACCGTACCGGCCCTTGGAACGGCAGCGCGCCGCGGTGGATCGCTTCACCGGCGTGGCGGCGGCGGCAGTGTCGACAGAGGGAATTGAGTTCTCTGGAAATGCCGGAGCCTGGGCGTTATTCGTTTTTGCCGGAGCCGAAGCTGCCGATGTTTGGACAGCGCGGCTAAAGGCGGCGTTTCGTCTTCTGGCCGATGAAGGCATCGGCGGATGGCGCGGCGCTGGCTGGGGCCGGTCCCGGTGCCCGCGCTATAAGGAAGGCGAATTGGGCCGGTTGCTCGCCGGTGCGGGCTGGAAATTGAGCGAATCGAATGCCGCCGAACAGTGGTGGACGTTGGGTTTGTTCGCACCGGCCGAGAGTGATGAGGTGGCCTGGGACGGCGGCGCGTATAAGACGCTGTCGCGGGCGGGATTCGCATCCGGCGCCGGGGTCAAACCGGGGCTGCGATTCGTGCGCGAGGGTTCCATACTGGCCAGCGCCTCGGAACCAGCGGGACGTATCAGCGAATCGGTAATTGACGGCCTGGCGTATCCAGTGCTGCGTTACGGCGCCGGATTGGCGTTGCCGTGGCGGGAGGAGGGGTAGCATGAACCGACATTTTCGCGTAACAGTGCTTTCTCCTTTACAGGCCGGTTCCGGTGAGTTGCTGACGCCGATCGACTATATGGTCTGGCAGAACGAAGTCCGCGTGCTGGATCAGGAGCGGATTTTCAAGTTGTTGGCGCGCAGCCCGCGATTGGAGAGCTACCTGGACCACTTGCGCAAGGCCGAACGGCTGGAGTGGTCGCAGTGGGGCGGGTATGCCCAGAGTTACAGCTCGGCGCGAATCCCGTTTGCTTCCGCCGGATTGGTTTCGATCTGGGACAAGGCCAAAACCGAAGACCTGCACATTCCGCGCTTTGCCCATGGCGGCGGGCGGCGTCTGTTGCCGGGCAGCGCGCTGAAGGGTGCCTTCCGCACAGCGTGGCTGGGCGGAGCGATTGATCCCGAAAAGGCTCGGAAATTGTGGATCGAGTGCGCCGCCGAGGGTCTCCGCTGGAAGACGTTGTCGGCGTTGGATGCCGCCGCTGGACGCACGGGGCTCGATGGTTTGGCATTTACCGACGCGCGCACCCCCGCCGACTCGTTCCGCGTTTATCAGACGCGCGTGCTTGTCCTCCGCACCGATGGGAAAACCGGTCCGTCGGAATGGAAGCCCGGTCAGCAGTTTGCAGAAATGGCCCGGCCCGGTGCCGTGTTTGAGGGCAGAGGAGCGTTGCCCGCGGGAGTCAGCGAGGCCATTCGCGTGCAAGCGCGCCGCGCAATCGGCGAGCACGCAGCGTTCGCCAAATACGCCGCGTTGAAACCCCTGTTGGAAGCCGTGGAAAAATTGCGCGAGGAAGAGGCGCGGCTCGTCGGCGATAGCTGTATCTTTCCGGTCGGTTGGGGCGCAGGCTTCCGGTCGAAGACTTTAGCGCCGGATATTGCAACGCCGGAGGCCCGTATGGCCCTGAGCGGAATCGAGGGAATCCGCAATGCTGTCGTGGCCGGACTCCCTTTCCCAAAGACGCGTAGGATTGCGTTGGACGGCGGCGGCGGCGCGGCCCTTTGCGGCTGGGTCAAGTTGGAATGGGCCTAAAATTCCCCCGCCATCGCTCAAGGTTTGGACGTTTTACGCCGATGTTTATGGTAGGCGCGAAGTTAGCATGACTCATGCTAACATTGTGTTGAGTTCGCTTTCGGATCCTGCCGCTCAGGTTCTTTATGTATAACGCCTTCTTCGGCATCACTGAAAATCCTTTTAGCCTAAGCCCCGATCCAACGTTCCTTTATCGGAGCCCTCAACACGAAGAGGCTCTCGCCAACCTGATTTATGGCGTGCAGAGCCGCAAAGGGTTCATCGTGCTTACCGGCGAGGTGGGCACCGGCAAGACTACGATGCTCGAATGCCCAATGCCGCTTACTTTGTGTAGCAGAGCGGTATTTTGCTGAAGTTCAAATTATCTGCTGGACATTTTCGCCGCCGCTGGGTATAGTTTGTTGGATGGGTCCACCAGAACAATTAGTGTAAGCCTTGAGAAGATCGGTCTCGAC
>CAMDKT010000220.1 GCA_945900935.1 Candidatus Sulfopaludibacter sp. SbA3
TAAGGCCGTTCGTTAAAACCCCAAATCGAGCGGCGGTCACATGAAAATAACGGAAAAGTTGGCCGCAGTGGTTGATGTCCAATTCTGCGCCACACTTCTTGCACTCGAAAAGAATGATCGGCTTTCCATCTCGAAGGACTGCGTAGTCCACCTTTTCACCCTTCTTTGTGCCGATATCTGCAATCAGTTCAGGCGTCACCTCTAACGGGTCGAAGACGTTATATCCAAGCAGTTGAATGAAGGGCATAACCATCGCATTCTTTGTCGCCTCTTCTGTCTGGACAATATCTTTTGTGTTCGCAACCCTTGTGGAAAGGACTCTTAGTTGATCGATAAAATCCATTGGGCTTTCTCCTCGAATTCACGTTGGGCCGATTGGGCAAGTTGATTCCTGAAGCCAATCGGCGGATTTTGCCTGCCAGATAATGCGGCCTCGACAGTTTCTATGGCGTTATCGTATTCTAACGGCCCCCCACCGTGTTAGCAACCAGAGATGCTGGTCCTGTATGCAAGAGGCTGGAGCACGGCTCAACCCCTTCAAGGTCCGCGAATGAATTGCCTGCAATCCAGCCACATCTCGCGACGTGTCCGTCCTAAATTTCTGTGACCGTTTTTGTGCGTACTCTGTGCGTACGCTACCTGATTGGAACTCTTTGATTCTTCGCTACTAACAGCAAAGGTTGGCAACCAGCCCAACCCCTGCATATTGAACTCGGTTTTTTAAGTCCGTTGCGTCTGCCGGTTTCGCGGCCCAGACCCAATAAACTACTCCCCAACCAGCATTTTCAACTCCGCCAGCCGCCGCCCTAACTCCTCCCGCTCCATATGCCGGTACTTCTCCGGCAGCAGACTGCGCCGTGTACACTCAGAAACCGCGATGAGCGTCTGCATTTCAATCTCCGCCGGATACGATGGCGGGATGAAATCCTCCAGCACATACGTTAAATCCGCCGCGTCCACTGCTGTCTCTTTTTCCAGCGCGCTCTTCATGCTCGCTCGCACCAGAATCGCCTCAATATCGGCGCCCGACATCGTTCCCGCTTTCTCCAAAAACAGCTTCTCCACCTCCGGCGAAGCCAGCGCCACTCCTGTCTTCTTCATCATCGCCCGCAACATCGCCATCCGGTCCTCGTCAGTGTCCGGATAGAACAGCGCGAGGTGCTCCTCGGCGCGCCCCTGCCGCTTCAAATCCACCGGCAACAAATCCGGCCGGCACGTCAGCAGGAACCACACCACTTTGCCGCGATTCTCCGTATTGCCCATGAACTGGGCGATCTGCGCGAACACACGCCCGCTCACGCCCGAGTCGCCGCCTGATGACCGGTCGCCCAACTGCGCGTCCGCCTCATCGACAATCACCATGATCGGACTCATCGCCTGCAACAGAGCCAGCACGCGCTGCAAATTCGCTTCCGTCTGCCCCTGCCACATGGACCGGAAATTCTTCAGCACCACGGCTGGAATGCCCACATCACCGGCGAAGCACGTGGCCAGGAACGTCTTCCCTGTGCCGACAGGTCCGCACAACACATAGCCCATGGGCACCACGTCGCTGCGTCCCGCGCGAATGGCGGTGGCGGCATCGGAGAGCATTTGCTTGGCCGCCGCCGAACCGGACACATTCGCCAGCGTAAACCGCGTCTGCACGAACTCCAACATGCCGCCGCTTTCGGCCTCTATCATTTCGCGCTTGCGCCGGCCCAATTCCTTCGCCGTCAGCGGTGCCTTGTTGTGATGCGCGTGCGCCAGCAGCCCCTGCAATTGCAGCCGTTTCAAGCCGCTGGTCAACGCCGCCAACACCAACGGCGACACGTCGGAGCCCTCCGGCAGTGGCGTCTGGCGCAACTGCCATTCAATGAATTCCAGCCGCTCGGGCGCGTCGGGCAGCGGAATCGAAACCGACGCCACGCCCGGATGCTGAATGATACCCTGATTCAATTCCAGCAGGTTTTCGGCGATCAAACAAATCGTCACATCCTGTTTCAGAAACGCCGGATTCTGCGCCCACCGTTTCAAAATCACCAGCGCGTTGCGGTCTTCCGGCGAGAGGCTTTGCATATTCCCGGCCGGCGCCACTGTCTCCGCGAATGAAATTGAGAACGCAATTTTCCGGTTATCCAGCAGCCGCAGCCGCAGATAGTTGTCCAGAATATTCATCACCCCATCGGGGTTACGCGGCAATCCGCCAGCGTAATTGGTGCCGTGAAACGAGTCATACCCGGACAACGCCGACCGGAAATCCGCCTGCATTTCATTCGTCGAAAACGACAGCCCGCCGCCGCGGTCATAGTCGAAAACAATCTGCCGCTGACCGAAGAGTCCCTTCTGCAAGAACTCCTTCAACGAAACAAACTCCTGCCGCAGCGGCACTAGATCATGCACGTTATCATGCAGCACGAACTGCACGTAGGCGCCGGAATAATACTTCTCGGAGAGGTCCTGCGCCCAACGGGGCCATTGCGTCTCAACCATTGCGCGTCCGGTCCTTCTGGTCAAACGGATTCAGCGAGCCCGACGGCCCGCTCGCCATCGGCAAAATTGTATCCCCGCCCGCGATCGCAAAGAAATCTTCAATCTCACGCACCGTGGCCTCCGTGTTTTCTACATCGGCAATCAGCCCGTCCAACCGCTCCGCCACCATCTGCGGATCGCTCAGCGTCACCGACTGATCCCGGATCAACTCCAGCACATCTTCAATCGCTTCCACCTGCACGTTGATCACCTGCAAATCGTCAACGATTTTCCGGAAGCGCTCCTGGCGCTTTTTCAGAATTTCAATGCGTTTTTTATTGATCTCCTGCACCTTCGCCGGCTGCTTCGCCAAGTCCCGCTCCAGCCCCTCGATATCCTTGTCGATCACCAGGGGATTTGCCCGCTGCAAGTGATCGGTGTACATCATCCCGGCATTCGACAATCGCAGAAACGAGTGCAACAAACCGTCCAGCCGGTCCGACATCTGATCAACGAATATTTGCGAAGTCGATGACAACCGCGCATAGTTCCCGCGAATCATCTGGCACAGCTGCTGCAGCTTGCCGTAGCGGTCCCGCACCATCGGCGTCAGTTGTATCTGCATCTGCCGGACCTTGGCGTCGTGGGCCTTCTTGTCCGCTTCGTATTTCCAGCTCCGCACCAGGCGCCGGAACGCGCTCGATTGCGGGACGACCGCCAGATACATCATCTCCGCGCCCGCGGCCAGCAGGATCGGCAACGCCGTTCCCGATACCAGTGCGAACAGCGCCGCCCCAACCAAACCGATGACGTTGTACTGCCACTTGAAGGCCTCCTTCAAGTAGTTCGCGCTCCCGGTCTCTATCTCGTCAACCTTGTTGACAATCTGAGACTTGTAATTGTAATCGTCTGGCATGCAATCTACAGCGAGGCGAAGCGCGCTCGAATCTCCTCAATCAGGCGCTGAAATGCAGGATCGGCGGTTAGTCCCTTTCGCCACGCCAGTCCCAATTCTCCCAGATTGTAGACCTCCATTACGCGCGCCCCCGGCAGTGGCTTGCCCGCGGCGTCCCGTTCGCGGCCCAGCAGCACGACCATGTCGGCAATTTCGCAGACCGAGGCGATGTCGTGGCTGACGATGATGGTCGTGTTCAGCGTATGCGCGTGGGTCACTTCGTTGATCAACTCCTGCACGGCGTCCAGCGCTACGACGTCCAACCCCGAGAACGGCTCGTCCATCAGCAGGAACTGCTCGCTGCACATGATCTGTTGCGCGATGGCGACGCGCTGCCGCTGCCCGCCCGATAGCTGCGCCGGATAAAATTCGCGCCGGTCATACAGGCTGAATCGCTGCAACAACTCCTTCGCCCGCTTGTCGCAATCCCCAGTCGATTTCCCGCTCCGCGCACCGGCCACTATCAGGTTGCTCCACACCGTGCGATGCTCAAACAACGGATAGTGCTGCGCCACCACGCCCACCATTCCGCGCTTCACCGTCTTGCCCGGATGCCCGATCAGGACCTCGCCCGAATCCGGCTGGTTCAACCCGGCCAGAATCCGGAACAACTGTGTCTTCCCAATCCCCGACGGCCCCAGCAAACCCACAATCTGACCCGTCGTGCTTTCCGCCCGGTGAATGTCCAATATCTCAAAACTCAAATCGCGCAGAATCGGATTCCCGCCCAGCCGCAACGAAACATTCTTCACCTGCAGAACCGGTTCGAGAATCTCATAGGCGTTCGGCATCACTTACGCTCCAATGTCAGTTCCGCGTACGGGCACACCAACCGCTTGAACAGTCCGATCCCATAATCCTGCCCAAGCCCCACCGACAAAATCACCAACTGAATCGCGAATACTTCCGCCAAATGAAAATGCTTGTTCTGGTTCAGCAGCATGGCGCCGACACCGCCCTCGGCCCGCGAAATCCCCTCCACCATCGTCAGCATCATCCAGCCAATGGCCGCGTTCTGCCGCATCACTTCGATGGCTTCATCAAACGTCCCCAGCACCACCACTTCCCAAACTACACGCCATTCGCTCATTCGCAGCGTCCGCGCATGGTCGAACTTCGATTTCGGTATCGCCTCTATTTCCGCCGCCATCGACGTCACGAAGAACACCGTCATGCCAAACACTAGCAGCGAAACTTTCAAATTCCGTCCGCCGCCGACGAGCAGCGTAAACACGAAGGTCAGCCCGATCAAGCCGAGAAACCGCCCCTTCGCCACCGCCCCGGCGAGCGGGCGGAAGAACGGCATCACCGTGCAATAACAGAGGCCCAGCGAGAGAGCTACCGTCCACGCCAGCGCTTCCAAATTCAGCAAAAAGCTGGTGATCAACTCCTGTCCCAACCCCTGCTCCATCCAAAGTTTTCCCAGTGCCGCGAACACCTCTGGAGGCGTGGGCAGCACTTGGAATGGAGCTACAAACCAAATCACCAAAGCGAGCACCGCTTGCACGGCCACCACAATCCGCATGGCGGAAGAGGTGGCCGTGTGGTTCGGCTCAAACACTCTGGTTACATCGTTCATCTGCCCGTCGTTCCGATGACGATTTCCACACGACGGTTCTTCGCGCGGCCCTCGTCAGTCGAATTCGGCGCTACCGGATTCTGCTGCCCATGAGCTAAAATGCGAACCCGGCCTTCGGGGAAGTTCAACGCCGATTGCCCTTCCAGCCACTGCTTAACAGCAAACGCCCGCGACTCGCTTAACTGCATATTGGAGTTCGCGTCGCCCACCGAATCGGTGTGGCCATGGATCTCAACAGCCGTCGAACCGGCCACCAGCAAGCCCTTCATCATCTGGTCCAAATCGCCTTTCGCCGACGCGCTGAATGTGTTTTTGCCGGTGTCGAATGTAATGTTCCAGGCCTTGCGGCTAACGACGCTCGTCAGCTTCTCGCTCGATGAGAACGTCGGCACGGTCGCCGGCGCCATGGCCCCAGAACGCGACGCCACCGCCGCAATATAAGAGGTGTCCAGAATGGCAGCCACCGGATAATAGCTTGGCACCAGATCCGGATATTGCTTCACGACAATGTCGCCGAACACGGTATAAGTCGCCGCGAACAAATTGGCCGCGCCTTTCGCCATTCCGAACAGCATCAGGTTGTCCGCCAGATTGTTGACGATCGATCCGCCCAGCTCCACTTGCAGGCCCTGTTTATCGGGTTCCACGACGCCGTTATAGTAGCGCTCCCAGTAGTTATAGTCGGCGCTGGCTTCGTGATAAACAGCAGAGGAAACCTGGGCCGCGTGCTTCAACGCCGCCGGGTGCGCTTTCACTTGATCGCCGCCGTCGAACGTCGCCTTCAGCATGCCTTCCACCGTCGAACGGTTATCCTGCATCCAGCGATCGATGCCGATAATCGCGTGCGGCATCTGGCTCGAATATTCCTTCGTCGAAACGATGGAAATCAGTCCACCCTTCTTCTTCGCCACGTTCACATCGCCCGGCGTCCAAGTCACCACGCCGTTCACGCAGACGTTCTTCGTCTCGCCCGTTTTCTTGCCTTTATCGACAACGGCGCGCTTCTCGCAGTAGCCCGAAATATATTTTTCACCAGCGTCAATATAGTCGCTCGCCGCCACCCAATTCAAACACTTCGGGTCGTACGTCTTCTCATCCGGGTTGTTGCACAGCCCGTTGTCGCCAAGCCACTTCTGGGCGATGTTCCAATCGCCATCGCGCAAGTAGCCGGCCACCAATCCGCCTCGCGAAGCCGCCGGGTTCTGCTTCCACGCCGGCGGTCCCATAAACTTATCTTCCCCGCGTGAGTACCCGGCCGAACCAACAACCTTTGCCGTGTAATCCGGGCCGAGTTTCTTCAACGTGTCATTCAGACCCTTCAAAAACGTCGCCGCGCCGTCGCCCATAATGGCCACAAAGTGCGCGCCCTTTGAAGGATTCTTGTTGCCATTCTTCAACTCGGTGGCGAAGGAGACCATCGCCTCCTGCATCTTGCTCGAGTCGTCCTCGCGGATGTAGCGAAGGTTCACACCCTCCTTGCACATCAGGCTGCCGTCGCTCGATTGCGGCCCGCCTGTGGCGAACATCATCCCCATTTGCGCGTTCCACGCCCAATGGTAAAAGCGCACTTCGTTCTTGTCGTCGCAGCCGCGCTTGGACCCCGGCAGGCTCGTCGCCGCCACGTTGGAGGAAGACGACGGCGACGCCGTCGGCAAATCGATAGCACCAATCTCCGTCGACGACCGGATCTTTGCGCTCGGGATCAGCTTATCCAGCAGCCCGTACTCCTTCAACGCGTAGCCAACGATGCCCGCGCCGAGAGCAAAAATCAGTACCCAACCGCCTTTTTGAATCTGTACAGCCATATGTCAAATCTCCTTTAAAGGGACTTCTCGGCTTCACGGCCGCCAATCGTTTTCTCGGGAGCGGCGGCGCCCGCCTGCGGCGACACCATGCCCATCTCCACTTTGAACTGCTTCAACAGTTCGTTCGCCTGCAACTTCTCGGCTTCCTTCTCGATCTCGAATTTCTGCGAGTCCACATTACTCAGCGCCATATCCATCCGGGCTTCGTTGACCGCCGTTTGTTCCTCGATCTTCCGCACCATTTCATCGTGCGTCTGGCTCACGCCGCCCACTTCAAATTGTTCCATGGCATCGGCCACCTTGGTCTGCCACTGCGAGCGCCGATGGTCACGAATGGCGCTCATAGCCTCGCGCGTCTTGCGATCCTTCTCGCGGAGGAAGGCCTGCTTCACCATCATCGCTTTATCGAAAGCGGCCTTGGCTCCGCCCAACTGGCCGGAAGTCCTGGCCAGCGCCGATTTTGTATGTTCCAACTGCGAAGCGAACATCGCAGCCATATCGTCCCGGCCCGCCTGAATCGCCGCCTTTGTCTTTGCCGTTAGATCAGACACCTCGGCCTTGTACTTCGCCTCCTCTTTCTCAAGGAGCGTCGCGTTCGCCTTCACCATGGCGATCGATTCATTCATCCGCGGAACCTGATCGTTCATATCGCGAATATTCTGTTCCAGGATAATCTCGGGGTTTTCCGCCACCGAAATAAAGAAACCTATAAACGACCGAATGACTCGGGAGAGCCTATTGAACATAGCTTTTACGCACCCTTTCCAAACGCTAATTTACGAACCGGGTTTCACTGGCGGCTGCGGGTTCGCCGCCGTCGATATCGGATTGTCCGTCACGAAATAGGATACGCAATCCGCGATGCGTTGTTCCTCAACCTGTTTCTGTTTCCGCCAGGCGATGAACGATTCTTTCTGCTTCGACACTTCATCAAGATTAGCTTGCAGCCGCGCCTTCTGCTCCGCGACGTACTTATCGAGATCGGCCTGCACCTTCCGATTCTCCTCCGCCTTGCGCGCTTCCAGTTCATCGACCGACTTCAACCGCACGCGCTCAAAGGCATCCAGAGCCTGGTCCCGGCGGATCGCGTCCTGGATCACGTCCTGGAGGTTCACGCCCGCGGCTTCCAACGCCACCATGATCGAGCCTTTCTTCACCTCGGACGGCATCGCTCGGATGTGCTCGCTGTTGAGCATGTCCGAAACTTTCAGAATGCTGTAGCCGTGCGCGGGTGCCTTAATCTCGGCGGCGCCGTAGATATCGTCGAACGAAGTCAGATTGCCCGACACCGCCATCGCCGCCGCGCGGGTAAAGTTCGGGGCAGGGGGCGGTGGCGCCATCGCAACGGGCGGCGCTTGCATCTGCGCGGCGATTTGCGCGATGGCGTCGGCCGCGTCACCGGATGGCGGAAGGTCCGGCGAGGCATCGTTCTCACCTTCGACCGCAACGATGTATTCGTACCACTTCTTGGAGGACATAGCTCTAGCTATTGTGCCACGTGGAAATGGAAGCGGCCCGCCATCTCTTTTCGAGCGGCGGGCCGATTGTGAAATTGGTTCGTGCGATTAAGCGGCTTGCAGCTTGCGAATACGCAACGCAATGCGGCTCTTGTAGCGCGCGGCGGTGTTCTTCTTGATCACGCCCCACTTGGCGGCGCGGTCAACGATGGAAAAGGTTTGAGGGACAACCGCAGAGGCACCTGTGGCGTCTTTGGAATCCATCAGGCGACGGAGGGTCTTCAAACCGGTGCGGAGACGGGACCTGCGAGCGTTGTTGATCACAGTTTGGCGTTCGGTCATCCGAACGCGTTTTTGAGCGGATACATGATTTGCCATACACTAATTCGCCTTTCAGGATAGCAGAAAGCGGCGGGCGGGGTCAAATGCTATGCTACGCCGCCCTGCGATTCAGACAGTGGGGGGATGGCCGGCAGCGTTTTCAGGAGCACGGAGTACCGCGCGAGGGAAAATGCGCGGCGATTTGGGTTGTTCGGGTGGTTCGAGTTCAAGAGTGGACGGCGAGGGGGAGC
>CAMDKT010000221.1 GCA_945900935.1 Candidatus Sulfopaludibacter sp. SbA3
AAAACGTTGCAAACGAAGGACTTAACGAAACTGAACCCGAAAAAGACGAAAATGATCTGCCCCCCATTTTCACCTCCGAAAACGTCCCGGAAGTCATCGAAGCCTACAAAAGCGAGTTCCCCGGCCGCCGCATCGTCATCGTCCCCCACACGCCTGACACGGTGCCGTGTTACTGAAAAATCCGATGCCGGAATTGTCCGAACCCCGCGCCAATCAGCCCACCCGGCCAAGCGCATAACAAAATCTAACCTCTCCGCGACGCCGGTCTTGGGCTCCTCCCATCGTCAGCCATCCGCACTAGCTCTTTGACAATTGAATATAAACAAGATGCCAGCCCACCGCTCGCCTACCCGAACTGTCTTCAATTTCGGGTAGGCGGCGGACTAGCGGCCTGTTCGCCGCTCCAACCTCTGGATCGGATCCCAGCCGCGCAATGAGCCCACCAGCGCCCCGGGCATCACTCGAAAGGCGAAATTCTAACTGGAGTCCTCCCAGACCAGTTACTCTGGTTCAACCTAAAATCTCAGTAACCACACGCGCCGGAAATTGATCGGTCAACCGCTCCTTCAAGCCATGCCGCTCGTAGACCAGGTCGCGATGCCGCACGCCCATTTGATTCAAGATCGTCGCATGGAAATCATGCACGCTCACTCGGTTCTCCGCCGCCTTGAATCCAATATCATCTGTCGAGCCATACGTCGTTCCGCCCTTCACGCCGCCGCCCGCCATCCACACGCTGAACCCATTCGGCCCATGATCGCGCCCGGCCGCTTTCCCGTTGCCTTGCGAGATCGGCAACCGCCCAAACTCGCCGCCCCAAACGACCAAAGTTGAATCCAGCAGCCCGCGCTGTTTCAAGTCTTTCAACAGCGCCGCGACCGGCTTATCCGTCTTCCCGCACGCATAATTCAAACTGCCCTGAATGTCTCCATGCGAATCGAAAATCTGGTTCTCGATATAAAGCTGCACAAACCGCACGCCCCGCTCAATCAGCCGCCGGGCCATCAGGCAACGCTTGCCATAGGAAGCCGTCGCGGGCGCGTTCAATCCGTACGCCTCGCGTGTCGCCTCCGTCTCCTTACTCACATCCAGGGCGTCGGAGGCGGCCATCTGCATTCGCGCCGCCAACTCATAACTCGATATCCGCGCGTCCAGCTCCGGCTGATTCGGTCGCGCCGCCAAATGCGCCGCGTCCAGCTTACGCATCAAGTTCCGTTCCGCCTCCACCAGCGGCGCAGGGATCTCCGGCCTCGGCTCCAAATTCAACACCGGCGGCCCTTCGGCCCGGAACCGCGTGCCCTGGTAAATCGGCGAGAGCCAAGCCGACTGCCAGTTCGAAATCCCATTGATCGGCAACCCCTTCGGGTCATCCAAAACCACGTATGCGGGCAGATTCCGGTTCTCCGTTCCCAGCCCGTAGGCCACCCACGCGCCGATGGCCGGGCGGCTGGCAATGGTCCGCCCGCTGTGCATCAGAAACAGCGCCGGCTCATGGTTGGCATGTTCCCCGTACATGGATCGGATAACCGCGATATCGTCGACGCAGCTCGCCAAATGCGGCATCGCGCTCGAAAGCTCCATGCCGCTTTTGCCATGCTTCTTAAACTCAAATGGCGATGGCATCAACACGCCCGGCGTGTCGCCATTGGAGATGGCAAAACTCAACTCCCTGCTGGGCGGGGACCCGGCAAGTTTGGTCAGCATCGGCTTGGGATCGAACAGATCCACCTGGCTCGGTCCGCCGTTCATGAATAGCTGTATGACTGCCTTTGCCTTCGGCACAAAATGCGGCTTCTTCGGCGTTAAGTCAAATACTTCGCCGTTGGCATATAGGTCGCCGCCCAGCAATCCAGCCAGCGCCGCGCCGTGCAGCCCATTCGCCACCGATGAAAAGAAATCGCGCCTGTTTGTCTTAGACATGGAAACCCTTAATCAACAAAGCTAAATTCAGCCGAATTCAGAATCGCGTGGCAGTAATTTGCCAACGCCAGCCAACCCGCCGTCGCCGCCCTTGGTTCAGCGCCGTTGTCCGCTGTCAATCGCGCCGGCCACGTCTCCCGGAAACTGGCAATCGCCTCCATCCCGGTCTTCACTTCCGCCTCCGTCGGCTTACGCGACAATGCCCGCAAATAGACCAGTTCCACTTGCCGCGCCTTGTCGCCATCCGAATCGTCAATGACGCGCCCGGCCATAAACTTCGACAACTCCCAAGCCATCGAACCGTTCATCATGTGCAGCGCCTGGGTCGCCACATTCGACCGCCGCCGCTCCGTGCAATTCGGCGTCATGGAAGGCTGGTCAAAGGCGTCCATCAGCGACACCGGCGTCTGCCTCCGGTGCAACACATAGATACTCCGGCGAAACCCATTCTTACCCGCCTTGACAGTAACTTCCTTGTCTTCCCGAATGTCTAAATCAGATGGCGGTCCAAACGCCGTGGCGTCCAAGCGGCCTGCCGCCGTGATCAGGCTGTCGTATAGCGTCTCGGCGTCCATCCGCCGCAGCGCCATCCGTGATACGAGTAAGTTTTCCGGATCGGCCGTCAACAATGCCGCATCCACTTTCGAAGATTGGCGATAAGCCTGTGACGTCATCATCAGCCGGTGCATCGCCTTCATGCTCCACCCGCGCGCCACAAATTCCGTCGCCAACCAGTCCAGTAACTCCGGATGCGACGGCGCAATCCCCGACCGTCCGAAGTTCGATACGGAAGCTACAATTCCGCGCCCAAAGTGCCGCATCCAAAGTTGATTCACCGCCACACGCGCCGTCAACGGATGATTCGGCTGAGTCAGCCATTTGGCCAATCCCAGCCTCCGCCCAGTCGTACCTTCAAACAATGGCTCCGGCGCATAGGGCTTCAACGCCGCGTTCGCCAAGACCACCGGCACGCCCGGCTCCACAACCTCGCCGAAGCTCGCCGGCTCGCCGCGCCGCAGCAGGAAATGCGTCGAAGGCTCCGCGTTATCCGTCAAAACGCGCACATGCGGTTTCGGCTTCAACTTGCCGCGCAATGTTTGCAACTCTCGCTGCAACGGCTGCGCTTCCCGCGCGTATCCCGGATACTTCCTTACCAGCTCCTGCTCGTTAATCGCCAGCGTCGTCTTGAACTTCTCCGCCAGATACTTTTGCGATTCGCTTCGCTTCTCCGGCGCGACCAACAGATCGACGCGCACTTCCTCCGGCAACGCTTTCAACCGCTCTTCTAAAAGCTGCGCCCGAAACGGCGCATCCGCCTTCGCAATCGAATCCTGAACTTTCTTGATTTCCCCCTGAATCGGGGTATTGACGGCGTCAAACTCCGCCCGCTCCGACTCCAACGCTAAATCCAATTCCCGCTTATTCGGCGTTCGCCATTCATACGGATCATACGCCCCCTGCAATATTGCGCTGAGCCTGTAATGATCCCGTTGCGGAATCGGATCGTACTTATGGTTATGGCATCGCGCGCAACCGACAGTAAGTCCCATCACAGACGAAGTTAGAACTTCCAACTCATCCGCCACAATATTCATGCGCTCCGATAACAATCCGCGCTCCGCCGAATTTGTCGGATCCGGCGTCGTCCGCAGAAAACCCGTCGCCGCCAGACGATCCAGCACATCTTGCGAAACCGTTCCCTTCGCCTTTTTCCAATCATCGGAAATCTCGTCACCGGCGATTTGTTCGGTCAAAAATTGGGTGTAGGGCTTATCCGCGTTCAACGACCGGATCACATAGTCCCTGTACCGCCACGCAAACCGGCGCACGCCGTCATCCTGTCCAAACCCTTCCGAATCCGAATACCCCGCCAAATCCAGCCAGTGCTGCCCCCAACGCTCACCGTAACGAGGCGAGGCCAGCAGGCGGTCGACGAGCTTCTCATACGCATCCGCCGACTGATCGGCCAAATAAGCAGCGATCTCCGCCGGTGCCGGCGGCAATCCGGTCAGATCCAACGACGCGCGCCGCAACAAAGTCAACTGATCGGCCTCGCTGGAATAACGCAGCCCTTTCGCTTCTAACTTAGCCAACAAGAAGGAATCAATCGGATTTCGCGCAGTCCCTTTGGCAACCGGAACAGCCGGCCGCGTCGGCGGTTGAAAGGACCAGAACTGCCGGTCCTTGTCCGTAACTCCGTCCGCCATCGGCACCGCAGCCGGTCCCGGAGCGCCGGCCGCAATCCAAGCTCGAATCTTCTCCGTCTCCGTTGGCGATGGCAGCTCCACCGCCAGCGCCTTGGACGCCTTCTCCGGCGGCATCTGCCCTTCAACGATCCGTTTGTACAGCAGGCTCTCTTCGGGCTTCCCCGGTACCAGCGCCGGGCCCGACTTTCCGCCCTTTAACCGGCTCGCCATCGTCCGCAAATCCAGCCCGCCCGACGCTTTCCCGGAGCCGTGGCAGACCACGCACCGCGCCTGCAAAATGCCGCGCACCTCGTGTTCGGGAACGGCCAGCGAAACCACCGGCGGCAGCTTGTCCACCCATCCGCGAATGACGTCCACTTCGGCATCGGACAACTTCGCTTTGCCGGGGGGCATCTGCCCGGTCACCAATTTGTCGATCAGGAAGCTCTTCGCCGCCGCCCCCGGAACCACCGCCGGTCCCGTCGCGCCTCCCTGCAACACGCCCGCCTCTGTCCGCAAATCCAACTTTCCCTGCGCCGCAACGCCGTGACACGCCACGCATTTCGCCCTGAACACAGCCCCCGCCGACGCATCAAAGCCCTGCCCAAAGGACAATCCGGCCAAGGTTAGTAATAGGAAATTGGAGGTTCGCACGCTCCTGACAGTATATAGCTTTAACGAACCGAAAAATCGTACAACGCCGTCGCCGTCCGCACCCAGATGTGTCCATCCGCAATCGCCGGCGTGGCAAATACTTCTTCTTCAAACGCGCCGGACCACTTCACCGTCCAATCCGCCGCCGCATCCAGCACCGAAACGTTTCCATTCCGGCTGATCAGGTAGACCTTCCCATCCCCGGCCACCGGCGATGCATAGTATTCGTCCAGCGCCTTCGGCAGCCGTCCTTGCTTCTTCACTTCACCCGTCGCCGGGTCCAGCGTCTGGACAATCCCGCCATTCCGCAACAGATACAACACTCCCCGGTACAGCAGCACCCCGGGCACGTCCGGCAGCGACTTCTGATACCGCCACAACACATGGGTACTCGTAACATCGCCCTTACCGTCCAACTTCATCGCCATGGCAAAGTTATTCGCCGAACGCCGGTTCTGGTAGCACTGCCAATCCTTGGCGTTGTAAAGGCCGTCCTTGTCCAAGTCCTGCATGTCCCAATTCCCCGGCAATAACTCCTTCGGGATCTCCGCTTTCGCCAACTTCCCGTCAGCGTCTTTATCGTATTTCGCGATCATCTCCGGGAAGTCCGGCATCACCAACTTTTCGGCCGGCTCGGCGCCCGGCGCCCACCCGTTGAAATACAACCGGTCGCCATCCACCACCGGCACCGATTTCACTTGGTAGGTCATCCCTCGCACCTTCCAGATCTCTTTACCCGTGGCGAGATCGTAACTTTCCATCTGGTAGGAACCCGGCACAATCAACTGATCCTTATACAGCACCGGCGTCGAAAAACTGTGGACCGCCTCCGGCCGCTCCACCTTCCAAACTGTCTTGCCCGAAGTCGCATCCACGGCCAGCAGATACGCTTCCTGATCCTGATCGCAGACCATGAACAGCTTGCCGTTCGCGTAAACCGGCGACGCGCCCATACCGTGGAAATTCGAGAACGGCCCCATCGCTTTTCGCCAGCGTTCCGTCCCATCCGCGGTGTAGGACAACAGCCCAAACCCCGCAAAAAAGACGTACACATTTGACCCATCGCTAACGGCGCTGGGGGCGGCCGGATCGTTCAAGGTATGGCGTTTTTCATCTCTCGAACCCGGCGCCTCCTTCGTCCACAAAATCTTTCCGGTCTTTCGATCCAACGCGAAGGTGAAAAGCCGGCCCTTCTCATGGCCAGTCAAAAAGATCCGCGTAGCCGTGACAATCGGCGAGGACTTCCCCATCATCAACGGCGTCTTCCAAACGAATGGCTTATCCGCCGCCAACTCCACCGGCAGCGCCGCGCCCTCAGCCACGCCCGCTCCATTCGGTCCGCGAAACCGCGGCCATTCCGCGGCAGTCCCCAGATAACTCACGACCAACGCCAATAGGAGTCGCATCACTAAACCACAATCTTCCACGGCGCCCGTTCCGGCCGGCTCATGTACTTTCGCAACTCCGGCTGCGCGATCCGATTGTTGGCCTCATCCCAATCGACGCGCTGTTTCGAGATGATCGAGATATTCGCGAGCAAACAAGTAACTGTCGACTTATAACAAATCTCAATGTCGGCCGCCGGACGCTGCCGCGTCTTAATACACTCCAGGAAGTTGGCCCAATGGCGAACATTCGAGTTATCCGACGACTTCACTTCCACGATCTCGGGCGTTTCCTTAGGATTCGAAGGCTCCGGATGGATGCGGTACTGGGACCGATCTACAAACAGCGTGCCCTTCGTGCCGTGGAACATCGTTCCGTACCCCTGCTTGAACATCGAATTCGCGTTGAACATCCGATTCTCATACTGCGCCATGAACTTGGGAAACTCATAAATGGCGGAGAGCGTATCCGGCGTATCCCGATTGTCCTGAATGAGGAACTTTTGACCCATGGCCGAAACCGCCCGCGGCATCGGCTCGCCCATCCCCATCCGCGCGATGTCCAAGACATGCACGCCCCAATCGGTCATCATTCCGCCCGCGAAATCCCAGAACCAACGGAAGTGCGAAAACGCTTTTGGATCCACGCCCCACTTGTTCTTGTTGAACTCCTGCTCCGGCGCGGGCCCCAGCCACATATCCCAATCCAGATCCGATGGCGGCGCCCCGTTCGGCGGGTTTCCAATCCCCTCCGGCTTTCCATTTCCGTAATTCCAAGTCTTCACCATCGTCACTTCACCCACACGCCCCTGGCGCACCAACTCACAGGCGTCAATGAAATGTTTCGCCGATCGCTGCATGGTCCCCGCCTGGACCACACGGTTATATTTCCGCGCCGCCAGAACCATTTTCTTGCCTTCGTCGATGGTCACGCTGATCGGCTTTTCGACATAGACATCTTTGCCCGCCTTGCAGGCTTCCACGGCCATATAGGCATGCCAGTGGTCCGGCGTCGCGATACACACCGCGTCGATGGACTTATCCGCCATGATTTCCCGGAAGTCCTTCACCGCTCGCGCGGCGCCACCCGCCTGCGCCTTGGTCTTGTCAACAGCTGCGTCCAGCGCCGGTTGATAGACGTCGCAAACGGCCGCGACGCGCAAATTGTCCTGCTTCATCGCGGCGTTCAAATTGCTCGTGCCCATGCGGCCCATGCCGATGAACGCCGTCTGCAGCGTATCGTTGGCACCGAAAACGCGTCCGGTGAAAAGGTTCGTCGTGAAGGCCGCGGCCGCCGACTTCACAAGGTCTCTACGTAATGTTTCTTCTGACATGACTTTGGGGAAAGTTTATCACGCTACCCCCACTCAAACCCGGAAATTGCGTAGACGTCCGGTGTGGTCGGTGCCGGCGTCCCCCTCACCATCCGCAGCAACCGCCGCGCCGGCGCAAATCCCAATCGCCCCGCCACGGCCGCTGCCGCGTGCGACGGGAACAGGTCCCAGTACGCCCGGCCCCGGCCAGCCAACAACGCCCGCGCGACAAGTTCCACTGATGCCGAATCGAGCCCGTAGCAAGGGCCGAAATACCAAGCGCCACTCCCGGCGCGCCCCGCCGCCCAGGCGCCGACGCACTCCGCCACGGCATCCAAGGGGATATCGGCGTGGCGCAGAGGCCCGGCGTAGGAACCGGTTACCAATGCCGCTTGCTCAACACCCGGACAAGCCCAACGCTCAATCACCGCCTCTTCCACAAACCCCAACTTCCGATACAGCGATTCACCCTCCGCCGACGCATCCAACTTCACGGTCTCCACGCAAGAATCCAAATAATCCAAGCAGCATTTCATCAACGCCGTCGCAAACCCGCGCCCTCGATACAACGGATCCGTCAAAACCATTCCCACCCACCCCACATCCTCATGAACCACCGCTGTCGCCGTCGCCACTACCTTTTCATCCGACTCCATCCCAAAACACCCCAGTGGCGCGCAACGCAACAAAGCCTGCCAATCGGCTAAAGTCTGGTTCCACCCCGCCGCCTCTTTCAAACGCATACAATCCGCCAAATCAGTTTCCCGCAAATATCGTATATTCGCCATGCCATACTAATCTATCGAATGAACCGTCGCCAATGGCTCAGCCTCGGGACCGGCGTATCACTGCAAGCTTGGCAGGAAATTCCGCCCTATCCCGGCGCGCCCTACCGCAACTACGCCCACTGCCTCCCTGCCTATCTGCGGGAACTCGCGCTTGCCGCATACAAGCGGCGTAATGAGGATCTCGCCAAATTAACGACGCCCGAAGCTGTCTTCGAGCGCCGCCGCTGGGCCCGCCAGAAATTCTGGTCCCTGATCGGTGGTCAACCCGAGCGTACACCGCTGAATCCCCGCACCACGGGAACGTTTGAACGCCCGGCCTACCGTGTCGAAAAAGTCGTCTTCGAATCCCGTGCCGGCTTTCCTGTCACCGGAAATCTCTACGTCCCGAAAAGCGCCCGGCGCCCAATGCCCACGGTCCTCGTGCAAATGGGCCACGCACCGAATGGCAAGGCCTATCCCTCCTATCAGCGGCTCTGCCAAGGTCTGGTGAAGCTCGGTTTCGTCGTCTTCGGCTTCGACCCGATGGGCCAGGGTGAACGCATTTACTACCCTGATTCGTC
>CAMDKT010000222.1 GCA_945900935.1 Candidatus Sulfopaludibacter sp. SbA3
CAGCCATCGGCCGAGTTACCCCAGAATGGTCTGGCCCCGCAACGCAGCATTCCCAAAACACAAACCTGGTGAACATCACGCGCCAAAGAATTCCCATGATTAGCCAATCCAATGCGACTTTGCAGCACAAAGTAAGTGGCATTGGGCCGATGGCGGCCGGCACTTGATCTCGCAGAACATGGCCAACAATGAGCAGACGATTACTGCGCCGGATGCGAACGTCTCGATCTTCAACTTTCATTACGCGGGGCCGCCGCGCGCGGTGGGGCAGAACTACTCAATCGGGATGAACGAGACGGGCTTCGATGGATTCGACGACGCCCGGAGGCGGGTCGGCCGCGTTGCGGAAGCAGCTTGGATTCATGAAGCGGATTTTTGAAAAACTGGATCTGGCCCGAGTGCGGCCGTTGGACGGCGTGTCATCTCATGCGCGATGCCTGGGAAACGCCGGGGAATCGTATCTTTGCTACGCGCATTACGGTGAGCTGCGAAACGGCTTCCGGCCGCGATACGCGGTGGAAACGGCGAAGAAAACGGTGGCTTGGCGGATGCAGGTTCCGGAGGGGAAGTACACGAAGATATCGTGCTGGAACTGCGTCGGCTATAACGCCGCGAGCACTTCTTTATAGAGGTACTTCGCGCCTTCGACGCCGTCCCACGGGCCGTCCTCATATTCGAGCGCGAAGATGCCCATGAACTTGGCGTTGGTCATGATCCGCACACTGCGGCCGATATCGTTTTCCTTCCAGCGGTTCCAATACTTCGCATGAACTGTGGTGTGGGCGTAGGGGGCCAGGGCGGCGAGTCCGTGATAGAGCCAATACTCGTGTTCCCAGTTGCAGAAATCCGGCGAGGCTTCGCACCACGGACTGTTCACTTCGTCGACGATGATGCGAATGTTCATGGGGTTCGCGGTGAGGCCCCAGTGGTTTTCGAGCGTCACTTTGACGCCTACTTTGCCGCCGTGATCGGCCATCTCTTTGAACGATTCGATGCAGAGGCTGAGATCGCGGGCGAGGGCGTCGTTCTTCGGGTAGTCCGTCGTGACACTGGCGTTTGGCGAAATGCGCGGACCGCCGCTGTTGACGCGCATGGTTTTGGCTCCGATTTGCGCCGCGCCGTCGAGCCACTTCTTGGCCACGTCAATGCCGGCGCGGCGTTTGGCGGGATCGGGGTCGCTGATGTCGCGGGGGGCGTTGTTGGAAATGTGATGGCACTTAGTCCCGGTGGCGGCCATTTTGGCATTGAGTTTATCGAGCCATTTTTTCGCATTCGGCAGGGAGGGGTCGAACTCGAAAACGTCACGCCTGTTGCCGTTAAAGGTCATCTCGGTTTTGGTGTACATGGAGTCGTCGCCGGTGTCGCCGAAGAGGCCGGAGAATAGATCCATGTGATAGACGCCGGGGAAGGTGTCCTTGGTGAACTGGGGGAAATCGAGCATGGTTAGCGTGCCGTACTTCTTCTTCATCTCGTCGGCCTGCGGGCTGGGCCGAGCGCTACGCGACTTGAAGAGCTGCCGGATGGGCCAAGTGTTAGAGGCGATACGGGAGAGCTTTTCCTTTTCAGTGAGCGGTCGGGCGTTGACGCTTAGAAGGAGGCCGGATCCGGAGAGGAAGCCGCGGCGGCCGGGCGATTGTGTTTCTGTCATTGGGTGTCCCGCCCCGTATTGTACCGAGCTTGACACTCTGGCGGAGAACAACGATAATAAGGTACCGGAGCCTGCACCGGAAGTAACCAGATCGCAGCTAATTCAATCAATTATCGAAGTTGATAGGATTTAGCGAAATGCGGCGTAATGCCCCCCTTGAGCGCGATATCATGAGGCGGCTCGTCCTACAAAAGGAATTTAGGTTATGGAATATCAATTCACCGGATTCACCCACAATGGCGAGTTCCGCGAGTTTGCATTTAACGGCGTCGACGATGATCGCAATAAGACAGCTTATAAGGTGGTCGCGGACTTAGGACTCAGCCGGAAGTACAACATCGCGGTGCAGGAATTGCCGTTGTTGTGCCGTCGCTTGCTGGAACAGATGCCGGAGGGTGCCGGACCGCAAACACTGACGTTTACCGAAGCCGATATGAAGGTGTTGGTCACGTTGCGAATGGCGACGCAACGGCAGAACATACACAAGAAGATTCAACGGCGTCCGAAGCCGGTGACATCACCGTGGCAGCAGCGCGTGGAGACGGTTCCGCAGACCTAGCTATTCGCCAACGCCGAAACGGCGAGGGCAGTGGCGATCAGCGGATCGTCTTCCTTAACCAGCGGCTCGGCGTTTTGCCAACTGCCGTTCAAAAGCTGTCGCTTTGCCAGGGCTTTGGCGAAGGGCACATCGCGTTTGCGCCCGGCTGCGCGGAAAGCGCGGGTGGCAGCGTCGGCGTAGTAGTAGCGCAGTCCTTCGGCGTAACGTTCACGGGCGGCGCTGGGGAAACCGGCGGGCAATTCCGGATGATCGTTTGCTTGCATCCATCGCAGTGCTGGCTGGGTATTCGTTGCGCCCGCGGCGATTTGGGAGAGCAATCCATCGGCGGTCGTAGTGGCGTAACTGGCGAAGCCCGATGCAGTTTCGCCGGCTTTGTTTGCGCCGGTTTCGACGGTGGAGAAGAGGAAGCCGCCATCGGCGTTCTGACAGCGGCTGACGAAAACCATGGCGTTCCGCATCGCTGGGTCAGCGCCGGAAATACCCGCCTGGGCCAAGCCTTCCAGAACGTGACGGGTCATGGAGAGATCGATGTGGCCGGAGTCCGGCGCGGTACGGGGCGCGCCGCCAATGCCCCAAGCGCCGAAGGCCTCGTGCTTCGGTTGCCAGCCGTTTTCGGGCGACATTTGCTGCGTGCGCAACCAGTTGATGAGGCGGGGGACGAGCGGATTTCGCGTGCGGACGAAGACGCGAAGCGTGAGCGCGGTGGCGTAGCAGGGATAGTCCTCGGCGGTGATGCCGACCGCGCCTTCGGGGCTGACGTGACGAACCAGGAAGGCCACAGCGCGGCGTATGCGCGGGTCATCGGGAGAGGCACCCGCGTCGAGCAGCGCGTTGACGATTAACCTGAATCCGGCAGTTCGCCTCCACCGGTCCAGGCAAACCGCAATGTTTTCACTGCCGCGTGATGTGCCTCGCCTTCACCCGTTGGGTGAAGTGCGGAGCAGTTGGGACGCTCAATAGACGCGGGCGTCCCCCGCTATTTCGACCGGCTCAACTGCCGGATTTAGGATCAACCATGTTGTCGAAATTCTATTTTATACGACGATTCCAGTGGCGGGGGATAGCGCGCCGTCGTGGGCCTGCCCCGTGGTTAGCGGCGAGCGAAAGAAACCCACACGACCTTGGCCACCGGCTTGGATACCGCACTGCGCGAGCGCCGCTAACTCTGCTTCAACCGTTTAAGCTCCGACTTTGCCTCTTCCAAATCCGGCTGTAACCGCAGCGCAATCGTCAGTTCGCGAACAGCGTCGGACTTGCGCCCTTCTTTGGAATAGAGAGACGCCAAGAGCATGCGGGCCTGGGCATGGGTGGGCTTGCGGCCCTCGGGGGTGTTGGAGAGATAGTGATTCAGATACTGCTCCGCGCGACGGAAATCGCGGCCGATATCGAGCAGCGCGCTGGCGGCGGAATAGAAGGGCGCGAAGTCTTCGGGAACGGCTTTCGCGGCGCGGGCCAGCGTCGCCTCCAGTTCCGGGTAACGCTCCTTCGCGGCTTGCGCGTAGGCGAGAATTTCGTAGCCGGACGCGGAGGCGGGATCCAGGCGAATGGTCTCCGTCGCGGCCTGTTCGGCCAGATCGAGTCGTTTTGTTTTGGCAGTGCAGCAGTAGAAACGACCGAGGGAAATACGGGCCAGGATGAAGCCTGGATCGGCCTGGATCGCCTGTAAAAGCCAGCGTTCGACGGTGGCGTCCTCTCCGGTCTCCTGGAGTAGCCGGGCATGGGCGAGGTTGCCCCAAACAGGCCGTTTCCCACGGAGCTGATCCGCGATGCGGAGCGCCTTTTTCTTATCGCCGCCGGCAATGCCGGGGGCTTTCCAGCTAAACATCATTTGGACCAGGAGCGCGTCGAGGCTGTTGGGGTCGAGGGCGAGGGAGGCGTCGATTTCGCGCTTCATTCGGCGGACGTGGCCAAGTGCGGCAATGGCGCTGCTGCGGTCGGCGAGGAAGGCCGACGCCTCGGCCATCTGGGCGTGCGCGCCGTGATTGCGCGGTTCCAAGGCGACAGCCCGTTCCGCTTCCGCCAATGCGCCGTAGTGGTCTCCAAAACTCGATTTGATTTTGGAAAGCCACAAATGCGCCTGGCCGTCGTTGGGATCGGCCTTCAACTTGTCGTCAGTGAGTTGACGAAGTTTTTTCCAATGCCCCGCTTCCATTAAAGTGTCCCACTGCGGATTTGCGCCGGTCTGGGCAGATAAAAAAGTCAGGCTTGCAAGGCCGATACATACAGCGAATCGAATGAATACCACTACTAACGAGTTTACCGAATTGCGATGGTCACCCGCTCGCTGGGCTCAACGCCGAAAGGGCCGTCCATGCCGCCAATGAAAATCGGAATGGCCGGCCCCGATGACGACGTCTCCGGCACACGGATGTTCATTTGCAGAACACCGGCGACCAGGCCCGGCGGTGACTTTGCCATCCACTCCCTCCGGCTGCGTGCGGCCCTCACCGGTGCCGTACAGCACAACGATCGACCCCTTCTCCGCCGGATTCGACGGCGAGTTCACGCTGCCATCCTGATTCAGAATTGCGCCTGGGCCGCGCCCGGAAGAGTCCTGGGAAAAAATGCCAACCAACGCAGGGGCGGCCCATAAAACCAGCGGATTCGAACGAAGCCCCTGATAGTCGACTTGCGCCACCGTTCGCCCATTCGGCGTTACGCTGTAGGGAACGACGGCGCTAATTTTACAGCAGCGGGGCTGGCACGCCGTCGAACAATACGCGGACGCCGGCGAGCGTTGTATCGACGCGACCATCCGCCGTCAGCCGTAGCGTGGTAAGTTGCGCGGGCCCGATTTCGTTGCCGAAAAGCACGACAATCTGACCGGGCGCGACGACGCCGTTGATGCCGACCTGATAGCTGGCGGCGCTGACCACCGAACCGAGCGCCATGGAATTTCTGGCGGCGAAATCGAACTTGGCCAGGAAGGCGGTTACGAAGGCCGTGCGGTCGGTCGGCTCGTAATTGGCTAGCGTGCGGGGAAAGTTAATGGAGCTCGCCAAACCCTTTAGATAGGCGTTTCCGGCGCTGTCCAGCGCGCCCCCCTGGCCGCTTCCCCGTTGTTGCCGCCGAAATAGGTGGAGTAGACGAGCGCCTTGGTGAGGAACGCCGCCTGCGCCGTCCGCCCCGCCCCGCGGCGAAGCAGGCCGAGTCCCGATTGAAACACATCGGGCGTCACCGGAAAGTCGGGCGACTCCGTGCCGCCAGCTACGTAGGCGTTGCCCTGAGCGTCAATGGCCAAACTATAGGCGATCTCATTCTTGCTGCCGCCAACCAAGGTTGAGTAGACGAGAGCGGTGCCGGCTGCGTTGAGTTTGGAAACGAACACGTCATCGCCAATCGCGGCTTTCCGAAACGCCTGGGCGGTGACCGGGAAATTCGGCGAAGCGGTGAAGCCGGCCACATAGGCGTTGCCAGCGGCGTCATTGGCCCCGCCTCCGTAGGCCGGTTGGAGCGAGCCCGGCCTTTGAGCGAACGTAGCGGCATCGGCCGTTCGGGTGATGTAGGCGTTGCCGACCGCGTCGGTCCCGGCGGCGCCAAGAAAAGTGGAATAGACGATGGTTGACCCGAGCGGATCGAGTTTGGTGAGGAACGCATCCGTAGCGCACCCCCCATAGGCCGATTGCAGCGCACCGTTGGTCACCGGGAAGTTTCGCGACGCCGTTCCCCCGGTGATAAAAGCGCTACCGGTATCGCTTGGGATTCCAGTCAGCGAGCTTTCGTTCTGACTGCCGCCGAGATAGGTCGAGTAGACGAGCGCCGAACCGGAGGGGTTCAACTTAGCGACAAACAAATCGTAACCGCCTTTGTTTATAGGCTGCGCGGTGCCGGCGGTGACGGGGAAGTTGATTGCATCGGTGCTGCCGGCGACGTAGGCGCTACCGGCGCGATCAACGGCGATTCGCAGGCCTCGTGTGGTGGGCGCCGCGCCGCTCTCGGTGACGCTGCCGCCCAGAAACGTCGAATAGAGCAGCGCCGAAGGCCGGCTGGAGGCCGCTTACCGTGAGAAAACCCGAGTTGGCATTGCCGGTGAGATAGGTATTGCCGGCGGCGTCGATGGCAATCCCATCGCCGACCGAACTGCTCGATGTCAGAAGCGTGGAATAGCTCAACACCGGATCGATAATCAAGGGCCGGGACACGTCGTAGGGACTAACCGCGAACCCGGCGCGATTTTCGCTGTCGATACGGAAGCGGCCCTCGACCGTTCGCCGAACGCCGTCGATTTCCTGATAAATATACGGCTTCTGCAGTCGAATCGTGTCGAGCAGCAAATCGCCGGCGTCGTCGAGGCGGGGCGTGGCGCCGTCGAAAGCAAGCCGGATCACGCGCGGATCGGCGCCCGGAGCGACGACGAAATCAAACTCAAGTTGGCGGTCCTTGCCGTAGTAGATCAGGTCGATGCCGGGATAGACCTTTTCTACGCGCACACGCGCAAAATGCGGCACATGGGTTCGCCAGTGTTGTGGATCGCCGCCGAGAAAGTAATTGCTTTCGCCGGGCAGTTTGTCGATGCCGTCCATCGCCGCGGCAGGATTCCCGCCATCTACCCGCATGAGGACAATACGGTCCGCGCCCAACAGAAACTGCGCCTCCGCCGCCGCGAGTAACACGCCATCGGCGACGAAGCGGGCGGGCTTCCTGAACTGGCCGCGATTCGCCTCGAAGTGGAGCGGAATCCTGGCGAAATCCGCCCAACACGCCGGAAGCAGCACGAGAAAAAGGCAGCGAGGAAGCAGAGTCACTTTGCCTCAAAACAGTAGAGCGCCCCGCGAGTCCGCAGGTACATCCGATTATCTACGAATGCGGGCGTGGCGAAAATCGGCTCGTCCATGTCGATGGTGGCAATCGTCTCCCACTGCGCGCCGGCCTTTAACACCGTGGCTATTCCATTTTGGCTGAACAGATAAATTTTCCCGGCGGCGGCGACGGGAGAACTGTAATAGGTATCGAGAGCGCCCGTCAGCCGGCCCTGCTTCAGAATCGTGCCGGTCTTTGGATCTACCGAGGAGAAAATCCCGCCATCCTTCACCAGGTACAATACGCCCTGATAGAGCAGCGGCGACGGCACGTTGGGCAGAAACTTCTGCATGCGCCAGCGAACCGCGGAATCGGACAAATCGCCGCGTCCGCCGTGCTGAATCGCGAGCAGCGTATTGCGGGCGGCGCGGCGGGCGCGATAAAAATCCCAGTCGCGCGGCGCCAAATGCCCCTTGCCGTCCAGATCGAGGAGATAAAAACTATTCCGCATTTTGGGATCGATTTCATCCTGGACGATTTTGCCGTCTTTGTTCACGTCGTAAAGTTGCAAGGCTTCCGTCCACGACGGCGTCTCGGTTGGCGACTCGGCTTCCCCGCCTCCTTCCCAACCATGCACGTAAATCATGTCGCCGTCGATCACGGGCAGCGACTTGGGCTGCCACGAAAAACCGCGGACCCACCACAGCTTTTCGCCGGTCGCCGCGTTGTAGGAAGTAACCTGATAGGAGCCGGGAACGATGAGTTCCGGCGGGCCGCTCTTCGGGGTAAACACCGCCGGTGTTACGTAACTGCGAGTGACTTCGGACCGGTCCACGCGCCATCGCTCGCGGCCGGTGTTCTTATCGAGCGCCAGCAAATACGACCCGGAATCCTGATCGCAGACGAGTAGGACCAGATCGTTATGGACAATCGGCGATGAGCCGTGGCCGTTGACGTTATTGAAGGGGCCAAGCGGCGCGCGCCAGCGCTCAGCGCCGTCTTTGGTGTAGGAAAGCAGGCCATAATCGGCGAAGAAGATGAAGACGTTTTTGCCATCCGTGGCGGCGCTCGGAGAGGCCGGGGAGTTTACTTTCTGATAGCGCTCCAGGCGAGGGCGCGGCGCCTCGCGACGCCAAAGAATTTTCCCGCTTTTGCGGTCAAGACAAATCGTAAATAGTTTGCCGCCCTGGTCGATGACTTTGTCGCCTCGACCGGCATCCACGCGTTCGCCGCCTTCAGCGCCGGTTAAAAAAATCAGGTCTCCGGTGATGACCGGGGAGGAGTGGCCGAAGGGAAGCGCCGTTTTCCAAACCACGTTTTTAGCGGGTCCGAAATCGGCGGGCGCGGCGGCGACGGCGGCGACCCCGGATCCGTTTACGCCCCGAAACATGGGCCAATCTTGGGCTTGCAAAGCCACAAACGTCATCAGAGGCAAAACCAGGCGGCGAATGGACATGCGAATATCATACCCGTGGGCTGTGGGGCAAGTCTAAGGCAATGCCTCCCAACGCACAGAAACTGGGATAATAGAATCTAACGATGCGAATTGTAATCAGCAACCCGGACAGCCTGGGGGACGTGTTGCTGCGCGAACCCATGTTTGCCGCTTTGCACGAGGCTGGCCACGAGTTACTGCTTGTTGTTCGTGATTTCGTCGAACCGCTCGCCCGTGATATTGCCCCCTATGCGCAAATCGCCGTTTGCGTTGACAATCCGTATGCTCCCAATTTCCAACTTCGCTCAGTACGTGGAAGGGACCTGGCCGAGCAAGTCGTAAGATTCTCGGCCGATCTCTTTGTTATCGCGTCGTATCAGTACACCGAGCTTGAGCAGCAACTCG
>CAMDKT010000223.1 GCA_945900935.1 Candidatus Sulfopaludibacter sp. SbA3
AATCCTCCAAATGCGTCGCAAAAATCTTTTCCACCGTACTTTTCGTCCACTCCGGTACCGACACGTTCAGTTGCGACGGCGCCATGTACGCCGAATCGGCCACCGCGGCGAAATATAACAGGCTCGATTCCCAGCTCTCCGCCATGATCCGGCTCGAATAGCCCATCAATGTCGGAAACGTCCGGACGTTTAGAAGTTCCGGGCTATAGCTGTTCGTCAATGTCGGCTTCGACGTGCCGAATGCCCGCGAAATGGCGGCGTAATTGGCTTCCGCCGGAGCCGCCTTAGCCATCTGCCGAATCTCCTGCGCCAAGCTGTCGCCTTCTTCGGCCCGCGCTCCGTGCATCTCTTTTGCCAGCAGAAACAGCTCCGATGGCGTCACGTTTTCCAACGCCTTTTTCACGCGCCCTTCCCCCAGCCACTCGCCGACCTGCCTCGCGCGTCCAGGCGGCGCGTAGTTCCCCAGCACCCGCGTCACGCGCGTTCGCAACCCCTCGTCCAGCGTCGCTTCCGCCAGCATCAATTCGCCAAAGCGCAAATGCATCGCCACCCATTGCATCTGCCCGGGCGTTACTTTCCAGAAGCGCTGAATCTTCGAACTCTGCACAATCTGCGGCACCAGGTCGCCCCAAATAAGTGCCTGCTCCCGGCTGGGAATCATGAAATTCTGCTCCGCCTCGGCCAGCGCGTAAGGCAACCCCGTCAGCGATCCCACCAGCCGTCCCCCGGAACTGGCCGGCCAGCCCGAACCCACCACCTCTGTTTGCCGCCACGTTTGGGCAGCGCCTTGCAATCCCAGAAAATCGTGGCTGCGCACGAAAACCGGATTCGTATACAGAATCTGCGCTCCCGGCGGGGCGTAGTGCGCATAGTTCAACCCTACCAGCGTATCCCGCAGCAACGGCGCCAGGGAGCCGCGGATATCGGCCAACTTCACCGGATCCCCTGCCGCCCGTTCCACTTGCGCGCGGAGATTCAACTTCCGCTGATTCTCAATGTGCCGCTCGCTCCAATAACCGAAAATCATCGCGTTCTTTTCCACGCCCGTCAGTCCCGCGCGCGGCAACTGAATCTCCGATAGCCGCCCCGAAACCCTTTGCACGATGGCCGGATCCAGCTTTCCGCCTTTGCCCAGCGTCTCCAGATGCGCCGCCAAATCGCCCAGCGCTTTCAACGACACCAGCCGCTGGGCCTCGATCACCCGGATCATGTCCTGCACCAGCAGCGTCTGTGTATCCTGATCTTCCGCGTTCGCGGTTCCAGCGAGCAAGTCCACCATCCGGTCCTGCGGATTCGTGCCGGCCGGCGCGCCCGTGGCTTTCATCAGCGCCTGCACGCCGCTCCACCCCGCGTCAAACGTGTCCCGGTCCGTCTTCGTTTTTGCGAATGTACCCAGAATGCCGGCCATCGTGGCGTCCGCGTCACCCGCCGGAATCGCGCCCTGGCGCACTAGGATCTGCCACAGTGAGAGCAGCCCCTGCATCGTTCCCGCCGCGTTTGAACGCGCGCCCTGATCGCGTATGGAGGTAATCGACGCAATCGTATCCAGATACGCCAGAATGGTCGCCTCGCTCAGCCCGCCGGTTTCGTTCAACAACGAGTACTGCGCTCCGTTGGCTCGATACTCCCTTGCCAGACGGTCCACCGTCGCCGCCGCCATCGGCGAAGCTCGCTTCCGGTTCATGTCGCTCAGCGCCATGAATATCTTCAGCGGTTCGTTCTCCACCGCCTTCCGACAGAGCGCGAACAACGCCTCTAACAGGTCATCGGGCTCTTTCCAGCCCGTCGCCGCCTTCGTCAGTTTTCCATCGTACTTTCCGTGCGGATGCTTAATGAAAAGCTGCTTCCAAATCTCAACGTTGCCCGGAATATGCGGCTTCCCGGACTCTTCGAATCGCAGTCGCGTGGTCAGCAGGAGCAGATCCGTGTTGGCTCGAAATACCGGCCGCGCCGGGCCCGGGCTCGTCACCTTCCCCGTCACCGCGCCATAGAACCGTTTCAGCCTTCCGGACTGGGTCAGGTAATCCTGCGCCGGTCCGCTCACCCGCATCAGCGAGTCGTAGTAGCTCGCCAGCCACCCGTCGTCTTTGGAATTCAGTTTGTCGAAGAATGCCGCCGGATCGGCGGGCGATATTCCTCCGGCCAACTCCGTCCACATCGCCTCCGCTTTCGCCCCGCCAGGGACTACCGCCCGCCCGTCCTGGATCGCGTACATTCCCCCAAAAAAATCCAATACGTGCGAAAAAGCTTTCAACCGCATCACCGGAATCGAGGCCTTCAGTTTCGTCGCCACTTCCCGGTCCACTTTCGACATTCCCAGGTACAGCCGGCACAGTTGCGGGTCACTCAAGAATTGATCGATGAATGCCCCCTGCTGCTTTTCCTTCGCGCCCAGCCAATAATCGGGCCCGTACAGCACCGGCACTTGCGTGGCCTTAAAATCGTATTCAAACGGACGGTTGGCCCGCAGTGCCTGTTCCAATTCGGCTAGAGGAAAGCCGGAATCAATCGTCAGGAACGCCCGCGATGCGTTGAGCGTCTCCAACACGACTTCGGCCCCGCACCCGCCCCGCATGCGGTAGCCAAGCGCCCGCAACAAATCCCCGGTCACCGGCGACTCGCACTGCTCGACACGGATCTTCTGCTGCTCGCCGGCAATCTTGCTCAATTCCCTCGCCTGCGACAGGTACCGCACCACCAGTTTCAAATACTCGGTCGGCTCCAGCCCTTCATTCGAGTTCGCCGCCTGATACCCATTGGTCACCACGTTGCGAGCCAAGGCCGGCAGAATATCTTCCCGCGGCAGATCCGGGCTCAGCGCCGCCATTCGCGAAAAGCTGCGCAGCGGCCCCGGAATCTCGATCATCGTGTATTCCGCCAACTCCGCCTTCGGCGCCGGTATCGTCCCGCCGCCCGCCAGCCGCGAATGCGTCCGCGCCGCCGCCGTGTCCCCCGCCAGCAGATCCAGCGCCACCAGACGCCGCGCATACTTGCCCGCCTCCCGTGACCCGCTCTTTTCCAAAAGCGTCAACAGCCTCTCGTAGGCCTGCCGCGCCGCCGGGTCCCCGTGGCGGTCAAGGAACTCCGCCGCCACCGTTAAAGTCACCGCGTCATTGGGTGCCTCTTTCGCGGCCGAAAGCAGCAGTGATCGCGCCGCGCCCGCCTGCCCTTTCTCCTCTAATAGCCGGGCACGAGAGGCAATCTCTTGCCCCGCCGCCAGCGTCCCGCAAACTAAGAAACAGAGCGTTAGAATGTGTCGCATCGGTATCCGTCCCCGAGAACGGTGCTATTACTCTAACACTACTGCCGGGCTCCGGATAACACTCCGTTCAGCTCCTATCAGAGTTAACAATCGAAGGAATCAAAAAACAGGAAGCGCCGAACCCGGTCGAGTTCGGCGCTTCCAGCGATCCAGTTTTTTGGGAACCCGGCGGGTTCCTCCCCCCGGACGGTGCCGCGTACGCGGATCACATGCTTTGGGATCTAATCGCCCTCAGTGAATCAACTGCTCGCCGCTGCCTGCCGACGCCGTCGTCATCGGGTCGGCCAGCCGCGCCCGGTCCGGAATCACCAGCGCTTAATACCTCTTTCGCGATCCCGCGCAAACGCCAACTCAGGCGGTTGTGTCCGCCACTGCCGTACTCCCGCCGCGGCTCCGGTGCCAGTACCACGCACCCAACGCCACAAATCCCAGGCTCATCCACTGCGTCAACGACAATCCGCCCACCAGCCCCTGCGCATGGGACCGCACGAACTCCACTCCGAATCGAACCAGCGAATACGTCACCAGGTAGAACCCGATCTGCGCCCCAGGCCCCAACTTCCACCCCGCCCGCTGCCACAACATTCCGAAAATCACGAACTCCGCCAATGCTTCATATAACTGCGTCGGATGCAGCCCAACTCCTAGCGGTACTCCGGTCAGCTCCGCCGCCTCCGGACTCCGAAACACCACCGCCCACGCCCGGTCGCACCGCGCTCCCCAGCAACACCCCGCCGCGAAACATCCCAATCGCCCAATCCCATGCCCAATCGCCAGCCCCGGAGCCAGCAAATCCGCCGTCTCCAAAAACGGCAGCCCATGCTTCCTCATGTACCACCACGCAAACACAATCGCCAGAATCAGCCCGCCCTGAAAAACGCCTGCCGCCTGCAGTGTGCTAACGCTGAAAATGTCGCCGATGTTCCGGCTGTAGTGGCTCTCCCAGTCAAACAGAATCATCGCAATCTTCGCCCCGGCCAACCCCGCCAACGCGCACAGCACCACCAAGTTCGAAATCTTCTCCGCGTCCAAGCCCCGCCGCCGGGCCAGCGTCGTACTTGCTTTCAGTCCCGCCAACACTCCCAGCGCCACCAGCACTCCATACGCCGGCAGGAAGAAATCGCCAAATTGAAATAGCTTCGGAAACATTACGCGGTCTCCTTTTGCCGCCACAAATCAATCAGCAGCAGCACCGCGCCCACCGATATCGCGCTATCAGCCACATTGAACGCCGGAAACTGCCAGTCCCGCCAATAGAACAACACGAAGTCCGTCACACTGCCGCGCAGAATACGGTCATACAAGTTCCCCAGCGCCCCGCCCAGCACCAGCGCCAGCGCCAGCCGCCCCGCCGCCGAGTGCGTCTCCGGCTTCACCAGCGCGCCCCGGAACATCCACGCCACAACCAGCGTCACCACCCCCGACAACCCGATCAACACCACGCCCCGCACCACGTCCGGCGCGTCGGCCAAAATGCTAAACGCCGCCCCCCGGTTCTGCGCGTGAACAATCGACAACAGCCCCGGAATCACCGCATGAGTATCCCAAAACGAGACGTGCCGCTCGATCCAGCGCTTGGAAATCCAATCCAGCGCAAAAATGCCCGGAATTAACCCCACCAGCGCTAGCTTCGATTTCGTCAACCCGCCACCATCACCTTCACAGCCGAGGCGCACGGCGCGCAAACCGCCGGCAAATCGCTATCGGAGCCAACATCGTGCGTGTACTTCCAGCACCGTTCACACTTTACGCCCGTCGCCCGCACAACGCTGACGCGCAGCGCCCCCCCAGCCGCCAATTCCACTTCACTCACAATAAATAAGGCTGGCAACTGCCCAACATACCGCTCTAACAATGGCAGCAATGTCCCATCGGCCTCCAGCCGCACCCGCGCCTCCAACGGCGCGCCGATCACTTTGTCCTGCCGCGCTGTCTCCAGCACTTTCAACACCTCGTCCCGTACTCCAATCAGCCGGTCCCAAGCCGCCATTCGCTCCACATTCATCCGTCCGCCCAATTCACCCGCCGCCGGCAACAGCGCCAAATGAACCGACGTTGGAGCCCCCGCCGCACGCGCAAATCCCAGCCAGATTTCTTCGCATGTAAACGCCAGCACCGGAGCCAGCAGCCGCGTCAATACGTCCGTCAACCGCCAGAGCGCCGTCTGCGCGCTGCGCCGTTCCGCGCTCCGCGTCGCCGTCGTGTACAACCGGTCTTTCAAGACGTCAAAATACACCGCGCTCAAATCCGTGCCGCAAAACGCATAGGCCGCCTGATACACCCGATGAAACGCATACTCATCATAAAAGCCCCGGCATTTCACCACCAAGTCGTCGGCCCGAGTCAGAATCCACTGGTCAATCTCGGCCAGTTCATCAAAGGCAACCAAATCCGTGGCGGGATCAAATGCATTCAGATTCCCCAGCGCATACCGGAACGTATTCCGGATCTTCCGGTACGCCTCCGTCAGCCGCGTCAGAATCGTCTCGGACAACCGCACGTCTTCCCAGAACTCAACCGACGAAACCCACAACCGCAAAATCTCCGCCCCGTACTGCTTAATGATCTTCTCCGGCTCAATCATATTGCCCAGAGATTTCGACATCGCCTTGCCGTTCTCATCCAGCGTCCAGCCGTTCGTCAGGGAACCCCGGTAAGGCGCGGCACCCTTCAATCCCACCCCAACCAACAACGAAGAATGGAACCACCCCCGATACTGATCCCCGCCCTCCAAATACATGTCCGCCGGCCACGGCAACCCATTCGCCTCGTTCAACACCGCCAAATGGCTCGACCCCGAATCAAACCAGACATCCAAAATATCCCGTTCTTTTTCGAACGCCGCGCCGCCGCACTCTTTGCAAACAAACCCCGGCCCCAGCAACTCCTCCGCCGTCCGTTCATACCAGACATCGGCCGAATGCTCCCGAAAAAGATCCACCACGGAATCCAGCGGCGCACGGTCCGTCACCAGCGCCTGACAGCCCTTGCACGTAAACGCAATGATCGGAACCCCCCACGTCCGCTGCCGCGAAATACACCAATCCGGCCGCGTCGCGATCATGTTGCTGATCCGTTCCTCGCCCCACGCCGGCCACCACTTCACCCCCCGAATCGCCTCCAACGCATTCTCCCGCAACCCGTTCCGATCCATGCCGATAAACCACTGCTCGGTGGCCCGGAAAATGGTCGGCTTGTGGCACCGCCAGCAGTGCGGATAACTATGCGAAATCGGCACATGCGCCAACAGCGCCCCTGCTTCCTTCAACAAGGCAACAACAATCGGATTCGACTCCCAAACCGTCTTGCCGATCAACGCTTCCGGCAACGCCCCCGGCTCCTCGGCCGTGTGATACATCCGCCCCGCCCCATCCACCGGGCAGTAAACAGGCAAGCCATTCTGCATGCCCGCCACGTAATCTTCCTGCCCATGCCCCGGCGCAGTATGCACCGCGCCCGTGCCCTGTTCCAACGTCACATGCTCGCCCAGCAGCCCCAGCGAATCCCGCTCAATAAACGGGTGCCGAAATGTCGCCTGATCCAGCTTCGCCCCCGCAAACCGGGCCAGTTCCGCTCCGTCCACCCAACCCAGCGCCGCCTTCACCGCCTCCAACAATCCCGCCGCGACCAAATAAACAGCGCCCCCGGTCTCATAAGCCACATACTCAAACCGCGGATGATAAGCAATGCCCAAGTTCGACGGAATCGTCCACGGCGTCGTCGTCCAGATCAGCCCATAAACGTCTTTCCCGGCCAACGCGGCATCCACCAAAGCAGCATCCGAAGTCAGCTTGAACCGCACATAAATCGAAGGGCTCTTGTGGTCTTCGTACTCCACTTCCGCCTCCGCCAAAGCCGTCCGGCAACTGATGCACCAGTTCACCGGCTTCAATCCGCGATACACATAACCCTTGTCAAAGAAGTCGACAAACGCGCCCGCAATGACAGCCTGATACTCCGGCGACATTGTCAAATACGGCTTCTCCCAGCGCCCAAAAATCCCCAGCCGTTGAAACGCAGCATTCTGCAAATCGACATACTTCTGCGCATAGGCCCGGCAGGCCCGCCGAATCTGCGCCGGCGTCATCTGCGCCTTCTTCGACCCCAACTCCCCGTCCACCTTGATCTCAATCGGCAGCCCATGGCAATCCCAGCCGGGCACGTACGGCGAGTCCAACCCCGCCATCGTCCGTGACTTGACAATGAAATCCTTCAGCAGCTTATTAAACGCATGGCCCAGATGAATATTGCCATTGGCGTACGGCGGCCCGTCATGCAGCACATACATCGGCTGCCCGGCGCGGGCCTCCCGAATGCGGCCATACAGATTCCCGTCTTTCCATTCGGCCAGCAATCGCGGTTCCAACACCGGCAAATTGGCCTTCATAGAAAAATCGGTCTTCGGCAGGTTGACCGTCTTTTTGAGTTCGACTTTGCTCCAGTCCATGGGGTATCAACCATTATCGGTGCAGAACCCCGGAATTGCGAAATTTTGCTCGCGGCCGTCAGCCGAATGCCCCCTATTTTTGTCATCACCGCGCCTTGCGCCTTGGGAAAAGCTTCGCGCTGTGCCAAATCGCTCTCGGATAGGCCTGAATCTCGGGCGTTTTGCAGGGCAATGGATCCAGGCGAAGCGTTCCCTTCAAGCTGCCTAAATCGGTTCCCGCATTCCAGCACAGGCGGATCTCCGCCACATCCTCTTCCAACGTCGTCAACAAGCAAAGCAGAAAGGAGGCGCCGCCGTCGCTGGGTTAGAACCCCCTCGAAAACCAGTTGCGCATCTGTTTGCCGTCAAGAGTTATATATGTTATAGATTGGCTATCACATGCTGTCCATCCAGGTCAACACATCTGCTCCCCCTCTTTACACTGGATACGTGAGCACCACCATTTCCGCCCCGGCATTTCCAGAGCGCCTGGCCTCGCTGCGCAACCAGCACAGCCTCACCCAACAGACGCTGACCGAACGGTTCGGCGTTCATATGCTTCTTTTCGGCCAGGACGAGCGTGGCCCCGGCGAAGAGAAACGAGTAACTCGTTCCCTGCTGGAAGGTATGATTCTCAAACACGAAGCCCGCCGCTGGTCCGGCAACAGCGGAGGAGAAAGGAAGTAACCGTGAACGTCGATACACTGCAAGCCCGCCGGCAGGCCCACGCGCTACTCGACTTTCTACCTCCCGGCAAACTCTCCGCCGTCCGGGAACTGCTCGCCGCCATGGTGGATCCTGTACAGCGCGCGCTGGCCATGGCGCCGCTGGAGGACGAAGAAATCACTGAGGAAGAAGAGCGCGAGGTCGCCGAAGCCCGCGAGTGGCTCAAGCACAACAAACCGATTCCGATGGAAGAGATTCTGGCCGACTTCGGCCTCACCGCGGCCGACTTCGAAAGGATGGCGGGAGAACCAACGCCGGCCCGGTCGAGCCAATAATCAATGGCCAAACGTATTGTCTGGACCGCCCAGGCCAGAGCCGATGTCCGCCAGCTAACGGGAATCGACCC
>CAMDKT010000224.1 GCA_945900935.1 Candidatus Sulfopaludibacter sp. SbA3
CCGCAGGGATGCGACCCGAGCGCCGCTTCGAGGGCTGGAATAGCAAGGGACGGCTTCCGAGCCGAGGCCGTCCCAACTCTCAATTCAGACCCGTCAGACATTAGCTTATTGAAAGCCAAAAATGGTCTTGACAATGGGGTCCACTTTACTTCCCGGTTGTAAATACGTTGTTCAATGTAAGTTGGTCCTTCGTGTAGAGGAACACAACATCTGTCTGCGGTCCATCCGTGCGGGTGTACCAGACATAACTAACTCCTAGCCCCTTCGTCGATTCGCCCGTAGTTTCCTCTAAGGCGGGATCCCGGCGCCATCTGCTGGCGGCGAGATCGGATACTCTGGCAAGAAAAAAGTCGAAAACATTTCCCGGAACAGCTACCGAGATATGACTGTATTTGCGCATCCTGCGTTTGTCCTTCCGGACCGGCGCTTCCATGCACCGGCCTTGCCTACCACGATACACTGTCGCGACGGAGGGGACGACTACGTAGCGCAACGAGCGCAGCGATTGAACGTGGGCTTGGCACAGGTCGAACTGGATCTGGCAGTGAGGATCTACAGACTGGCGTGTGTAGATGCCGCAGCGAATCGGCCTTCGCGCGGGCACCACAAGGGGAGCGTTGCGCGTAACACGCCCAGAATATGCGATCTGAGAGGAGCGTTGCGCACGACGGTGCTAAGCAAACTGCCGATTTCGAAAACCGTGCCACGGGAGTGTCAACCTCTCCTGGCTGGCACCCGCGACTCTCCCCGATGCGGTTGCGGGAGAATGGAATGCGTCGAAATGTTGGCGCTATTGGGCTTACACGAAGAGGATCGCACAAGGCGGTGGAGGAGGAAGGAGTAAACCGGCGGGGAGATTGGGTTAGGAGAAAAATAGTTTGGCTCCCCGGGTAGGATTCGAACCTACAACCCTTCGGTTAACAGCCGAATGCTCTACCGTTGAGCTACCGAGGAACAGGGTTACTGCACCCACTATTACAGCAAATCCATTGGGGAAAAGTCAACTTCTAACGATTGCGCAGCCAATCGGCAAGGCGAGCCGGCCAGGAACTGAGCGCGATGTCGCTCCAGGCGAGGCCAACGCCGTGGGGGCCTTTTTCATAGATATGCAACTCCGCCGGGACGCCATGTTTACGAAGGGCGAGATAGAAGAGAACGCTGTTCTCCGGCGGGACTCCGGTGTCGGCGTCGGTATGGAAAAGAAAGCTGGGCGGCGTTTCCCGCGTAACGGCTTTTTCGCTCGATAGGCTTTCAACTAAAGCGGCATCGGGCGCGTCACCAAGGAGGTTGCGGCGGCTGCCCTTGTGAACGTAGAGCTCGTCGGTAAGGGTGATAACAGGATAGGCGAGGACGGCAAAATCGGGACGGGAACTGACGCGTTCGATGGCGTCGGCGTGAGAAGCGTTGCCGGGGTCAAAGCGGGTGGCGGCGGTGGCGGAAAGGTGGCCGCCGGCGCTGAAGCCCATGATGCCGATTTTATCGGGGTTGACAAGGAATTCGGCGGCGCGGGCGCGAACGGTGCGGAGCGCGCGCTGCGCATCGTTCAACATGGCGGGATGGCGATACTTGGGGCCGAGGCGATAGCGGAGAACGAAAGCCGAGATGCCCTGGGAGTTGAGCCACTGCGCGATCTGTTTTCCTTCGTGATCGACGGCGAGGGTGCCATAACCGCCGCCGGGACAGACGATGATGGCCTTGCCGTTGGGTTCCCTGGCAAGCCACGGCGTCAGTGTAGGGATGTCTTTATCGTCAGTGCCCAGTGCGCCAGGGGCTGCGCCTGTCCAGAGAGGGAACGCGGACGGGTCTGGAGCGGGCCGCTGGGCGAACAGCGCGGCGGCGGTGAAAAGTAGGAGGATCGATTTGGGCATTGGGGCAACGATAGCGCAGGGCTACGCAAGGGCGCAAGACCAATTACAATACTTGTCAATGCCAGCAGCGAATTCGATTGATGAAGTGATTGACGCCTTGACGGTAATTATTGAGCGGACGAAGACGGAACGGTCGCGGCTGGGGTACTTCCCCGCCCTATACCGGCGCGTGACGCGGGAAGTGAAACGTGGCATTGGCGCGGGACGGTTTACGGACGGTCCGCGGATGGAGCGGATGGATGTCATCTTTGCAAACCGCTACTTGGCGGCTTATGAAGGTTGGCGAGCGGGGCAGGAGATAAGCGAATGTTGGATGCTGGCCTTTGGGGCGGCAGGGCGCACGGACGCAGCGATCATTCAGCACTTGTTACTGGGGATGAACGCGCATATCAATCTGGACTTGGCGGCGGCCTCGGCCGAGGCGGCGCCGGGAAGCGCAATTCATTCCTTGCAACGGGACTTTCAGCAGATCAACCAGATTCTCTCCGAGCAGATTAGCGACGTGCAGGACGCAATTGCAAGCGTTGCGCCACTGATGTGGCTGTTGGACATCGCGGGCGGACAGGACGACGAACGTTTGGTGGAATTCAGCTTGTCGAAGGCGCGGGACGCGGCGTGGCTGCAGGCCCTGGTGCTGGCGGATTTGGAAGGCGCGGAAAAGGAAGCGGCGATTGGCATGGCGGACAGCGTCGTATCGCTGATTGGCGCGCGGGTACTGGACCCGCCGGGATTTCTGGCGCGAACAGTGGCGGGGTTTATTGCGCGGAGCGAGACGCAGGACGTGGCGTTGATCATTGATGCCCTGCGGTAGCCGGCGAGATGGAACCGCTAAGCAGGGTATCATGACGGATATGCGCCGAATCTGGATGGGACTCCTTCTTTCTCTTGCGACCGTGATGGCCGGGAACTGGCCGCAATGGCGTGGCCCGTCGCTTGACGGAGTGAGCGATGAAAAGGGACTGCCGGAGAAGTGGACAACGGAAGAAAATGTGACGTGGAAGCTGGCGTTGCCCGGGCGCAGCGGAGCGACGCCGATCATCTGGGGCGATCACATATTTTTGAATGTCGCCGAAGGCGATGATTTGCAGTTATGGGCATTGGATCGCGCCGCGGGGGCGGTGAAATGGAAGAAGAATCTCGCCGGCGGGAACTACAAGATCAACAAGCAAAACATGTCGTCGCCGTCTCCGGTGACCGATGGCAAGAGCGTATTTGTAATGACTGGGACCGGTATTTTCAAAGCCTTTGATTTTGCGGGCGCTGCGTTATGGACGCGCGACGTGCAGAAAGACTATGGCGCGTTTGGGCTGAATTGGGGGTATGCGTCGTCGCCGCTGCTCTGGAACGGAATGATTTATGTGCAGGTTTTGCACGGAATGAAAACGGACGATCCTTCGTACATTTTGAGGATCGATCCGAAGACGGGCAAAACGCTGATGCGCGTGGACCGGCCGACGGACGCGATCGTGGAATCGCCGGACAGCTATACGACGCCGACGGTTTGGACGTCGGGGAAACAGACGGAGATCATCATCACCGGCGGGGATGTGGTTACGGGGCATGATCCGCTGACGTTAAAGGAACTGTGGCGGGCGAATGTATTGAATCCGCAGAACAATCCGGCGAATCGCATTATTGCGTCGCCGGTGGTGCGAGATGGGTTGATCTACGCCTCGACGAGAGTGCGGCCATTGACGGCCTTGAAACCCGGCGGCAAGGGGGATGTGACGAAGAGCCACGTTGTGTGGCAGAACCCCAATGGCCCCGACGTGCCGACGCCGGTGACCGATGGGAAGTATCTGTACGTGACCAATGACCGGGGAATCATCTGGTGTCTGGATGCAAAGACGGGGGCGGAAGTGTACGCGGGCAAACGGATCAAGCCGGCGATCTACAGCTCTTCCCCGGTGCTGGCGGACGGGAAGCTGTACGTCACGAACGAAGAGGGGCTGGTGACTGTCCTGCAGGCGGGACCGGAATTTAAGGTGCTTTCCGAAAACGACATGAAGGATTACACTTTGAGTTCGCCGGCGATCAGCGACGGGCAACTTTTCCTGCGGACGTCGGGGTATTTGTATTGTGTCGGCAAGCGCGCTGCGAAGAAGTAAATGGGGTAGCAGGCCCGGATGAGGTGGGATCCCATCGGCTGGCTACATGAAGGACTTACCTGTCGAAGACCTCTGAATCTCCGGCCGCACGGTTCCTGGTTTGGAATAAGAAGGTTCCCGTGCACGCACGATTGGCCGCTGATGAACGCTGATCAACGCCGATAAGTAAGTCTCGTGTTATCCGCGTTCATCCGCGTTCATCAGCGGCCAGTATTGTTTTTTCGCGGAGGAACGCCGATTACTCCGCTCATGGCGGGGCGGCGTTGACTGTGGCGGCTCAACGCTCTCACCGCCACACTTGACGATTGTTTTATCTAGCCGGAGAATCGTGCCTGGATCTATGTCTACAGCCCTCTCGCGGAGGAAATGGCACTGGTTTTGCGAAAGTCGGGCTAGGGTGTCGACGGCCACTGTGTTCCGCGTTCTACACAGCATTTGCGTCGTCAAAGGCAGCACGCGGGCGAGGTATTGAAGGCCGTCGAGAAACGGTATCGGGGCTAACCCTTTGGCTTGAAATAGAAAACCATGGACGCGCCGGCGGCGACCACGACGTAGCCGACGAAGAGCATGGGATTGGGCTTGTCCTTGGGCGGATGCATGGCCATGGTAACGAGTACATTGATGAGCGGAGCGCCGCCGAAAACGATCGGCATGACGTAGTTGGGCACGCCGCCATTGCGGAACGCCCAGATGATGCAGACCGCGCCGGCCGCGCCGAGCAGGCCGCCGAGGGTGGCGAACCAGACTCCGCGGCTATTGAAATCGCCTAAACCGCCGGAAGCAGAAAGGGTAACCAGGGGGACCAGCACGCCCACCAGAAAGTATGCGGCGCCGACACAGAGCAAAGCGCGGAGCGGGTTGCCCAGTTTAATCTGGCCTTCGTGAAGGATGGGGCCGTAGATCCCCCAGAAGATCATCGCGCCGAGGGCGAACAGTAACCAGAGCATGGATTTTTTTCTCTCCGTGGAAGCCATGGGAATTCCCTATTGTAGTTCGTATTGGCGCTAGAACTGCAAGCGCAGACCGAGTTGGATCTGGCGGGCGGTGGTGATGGTATTGCGAACAGCGCCGAAAGTCCCGATAGGCCCGGTGGTGGTGGAAATGGCCAGCACGTTGGGCACGCCGAAGTTTGCGCGATTGAAGAGATTAAACGATTCGACGCGGAACTGCAGGCGCGCCTGATCGTTCCAACTCGTGAGATCGAAATTCTTCAACAAGGACAGATCGAATGTACGGAGATTAGGGCCGGTGAATGTACCGCGGCCGAGTGTGCCGAGTTGCCCCGCCGGAGCGAGAACGAATGCGTTCGGGTTGAACCATTGATTCGGGCGGCCGATGACCGCTGACTCATGAGTAAACCCGGGCGCCAGGCTGGGACGATCCTGGCCGAGTCCTGGACCAAGCGACGGCGACCAGGCGGAGCGGGACCGGTTGCCGCTGACAAATGCCGTCAACGGGCCGCCGCTTCGCATGTTCGTAATACCCGCCAATTGCCAGCCGGAAAGGGCGAGTTTCGTTGGGCCGGTCGCGGCGCGGAACAGCGGAATGTCCCAATGAAAATTGGTGACCCAGTTGTGCTTCGCATGGTAATCGGCGAGGCCCTTGTTGTAACTGAATCCGGCGAATTCGGGCATGGCCGAGGTGGTGCCGTTGGTGGCGTCGGAGAAAAACGTCGAGGCCTGCGTGGTATCGAGATTACGGGCCAGCGTGTACGAGCTCTGAAACTGCAAGTCGCGGCCAAGCCGTTTGCGGATTTCCAAAAGGCCGGCATGGTACCAGGAGTTGCCATCGCTCGATTTCAGTTCGATGGTTGTGAAGGCGGGATTGCGGCGCGGGGCACCGGCTGGGAAAACGAGAGTGCCATCGGACTGACGGACGGGCTCGACGATATTGACGTCACCGGAACGGAGGAGATGAATGCCGCGGGAGCCGGCGTAGCCGAGCGTAACGACGACGCCGACGGGCAACTGTTGTTGCCAGTTCAGGTTCCACGTCTGCATGTACGGGTTTTTGATGTTCCATTCAACGGGGCGAATGGTGTTGCCGAGACCGCGTTCGAACGGCGGATTGGGAAAGGTGGGGTTGGCGATGTTGACGCGCGGGGTGAAGGGCGGGTTCGTCACGGTGACGATGAGCGTCTGTTGGCCGTTCGTATTGTAGATGAGCGCGTAGCCACCGCGGACGGCTGTTTTGCCGGTGCCAAAGACATCCCAGGCGAAGCCGAAGCGCGGCGAAAAGTTCTTTTTCGTGGGATTTTGGTAGAGCTGGCCGGAGCGGGGCGCGGAGTCAGTGAACAGATTCAGGAGGGCGGAATCGCGGCCATAGATGTCGACCGGCATGGTGGCGAATTCATAGCGCAGACCGGGGTTGATCGTTAGACGCGGGTGGATTTTCCACGAATCCTGCAGATAGAAACCCATGAGCGTGAATCGCCAATAGCGGTCAAATTGGCCGGCCGGCGTGAGGCCGAGGAATCGGGCCGGGGTGTTGGTGAGGAAGGAGCGGAGATCGTTGAAGGTATACGTTCCGAGGGAGAAGGTCGGGTTGACCATGTTGTCCTGATAGCGTTCGGCGAGCATTCCCGCTTTCAACAAATGGCGGCCGCGGGTAAGATTCGCGCCCGATTCAAAGCCGTAGACATTTTGCGTGAGGCGAAGGTTAGCGGAAGCCTGGGGACCAAAGCGGGGCATGCCGCCGATGTCGATGTTACCGGTGAGCCCACGGCCGGGAACGAACTCGGGCAGACGGTTGGCGGTGTTGGCTGAGACGTTTTGAAACGTCGTAGTGCGGCTGAACGAGCCGCGGAAATGCAGCAGCGTCCGGGCGGAGACGACATGGCGATATTCGGTGGTCAGGAATTGGTTTTTGGAAAGGAACTGGCGCGGGAATTGCGGGAAGTCTGTGGGGAGATTTTGCACGGCGTCATCAAAGGTATACCGGGTGAAAAACTGGCCGGCGTTGCCGAAATTGCGGTCGTAGCGGCCCTGGACGAAATGTTGATTGACGGACTGGGCGAATCCAAAGACGTAATCGGCGAGGCCGCCGCCGCGCGAATTGCCATTGGCGCGAGGGATTTCGTTGAGGAACGGAACAACGGCGGCGTTGATCGGAACGGTGCCGCTGGGCAGAATACCGAGGCGGGCGTTATCGTCCGGAACAGCGGAAACGATGGTGCGGCCGAGGCGGTCGCGGAGCCCCTCATAAGTGAAGAAGAAGAAGTCCTTATCGCGACGAATGGGGCCGCCGACGCTGCCGCCGAACTGATTTCGCTTGAATTCAGGACGTTTGGAGGGATCGAAGAAGTTGCGCGCGTCGAAGTTGTCGTTGCGATGAAAGTGGTAGAGGCTGCCGTGCATTTGATTCGAACCGGACTTGGTCAAGGTGTTGATCTGGCCGCCGGAATTGCGACCGAACTCAGCGGAGTAGTTGTTCACTTCGACGCGGAATTCGCGGATGGCTTCGACGCCGAGGACGGTGCCGGCGGCGGATCCGGCGGGGCCATTGGTGAAGTCATTTTGCGGGGTGCCATCGATGAGGTAAACGTTGGACCGGGGATCCTGACCGTTGATGCTCATGCCGAGACCGTGGGCGACCACGGAGCCGCCGTCGCGATGCGGATAGGCGACGACGCCGGGCTGCAAGAGCGCTAGATCGGTGTAATTACGGCCATTCAACGGCAGATCGCGCATGGCGCTTTCCGAGACAAGGTACCCGAGTTCGGAGGTGGCGGTGTTGACCTGGGAGCCGCTGGCGACGACGGTAATTTCCTGATCCAGTGTGCCGACGGCGAGTTCCAAATCCACTTTCGCGGTTTCGTTGATGGTGAGATCGATTCCCTTGCGCAGAAGCGGCCGGAAGCCGGGGGCGGTGGCGCGGATTTCAATATTACCGGCGCGAAGAGCGGGGATAAGGTAGACGCCGCCCCGGTTCGTAACAGCCCTGCGCACGGAGCCGGTAGCGATCTGGGTCACTGCCACTTCGACGCCGGGAACGAGGCCGCCGGTAGGGTCGCGAACCGTGCCGGTCAACGTCGCGGCGGTCTGCGCGAAAGCCGACGATGCCAAAATTGCTGAAAATGCGGCGAAGCGTTGTAATTGCAAGAAATTCCTCAAGTACTCTCAGGTTAACAAACCCTCACGGGGGTCTGGCTAGAGAGACGTCGTTGGAGCGGCCTTGGTTACGGAACCCGGCCACGCCGGGGAGCGAGCCTTAGGCGTTAAAATAGGGCCGCTACCAAAATGTCATCGACTGCATTCGATCAGTCTCGAACCCGCGTTTTGTTGCAACTTCCCAGAACTTCGGGACCGCCAACTTCTGGAAAGCGTGTTCCGCGCGTGATCACTCAACACTGCGCGACTGATCGTTACCTATCGTTGCCCTGCGTGGACAACCGCCTTCAGTAGTGCTCACGGCTGCGGCAACAGAAGCGCCGCAAGCACTTGGAATTGCGGTTATTTGTGCTCACCTGGGGGGTGCCGAGTTCCTACTGGCTGAAGGCGTCCCCAGCCTATTTCTCTCGCTTGGGTGCTCGCTCGGATAACAAGGTTCTGATGTTCGACTCCATGTCAGCGCGATCAACGAGCCCTAAGTACTTGGCGGCGACACGCCCCTGGCGATCAACTAGGAACGCGGCTGGGAGTTCTTTCAAGTCGTAACGCTTCGCGGTATCGGTGTCGTCATGCACAATCTTGAGGGTGAGCCCCAGGGGAGCGACGAACTTCCTTACTACAGGCCAACCCTCTTCGTCGACGGATACGGCAAGAACGGAG
>CAMDKT010000225.1 GCA_945900935.1 Candidatus Sulfopaludibacter sp. SbA3
AGCGCCAGGCCGAAGGCGTAGTTGTCTTCCGACGTCTTCAATTGCGGCGACTCTCGTTCCAGCCGCTGCCGGCACATGTTGGCATGCAACCTCGCGGCATGGGCGATTGACAGGTCGCTCCCTTTGCCGGCTTCGTCGAAGGACGGCAACGCGCCTTGGAACTCTCTTTTATGAAATAGTTTCATGGCCTTATCGAAGGCATTCAACTGCTGATTTACGGGGGGCGCTTTCACTGGAGTGGGCTTGGAAATTGGAGTGGGCTTAGAAATGGGAGCCTCCTGATTACTCGTCGATTTCCTCATTTTCGCCTTGGGCATGGATCACCACTATAGATGATCTGAATGAACTTCTGTTGCAGACCAATTTCTTATTATCAAACAAATCTTTTCTTAAAGCAGGAAGAAGAGACTCAGCCTCCGCACGCCGATCCGCTCAAACAACCGCCGGTCCAGGAAACTCTTCTCCAACATAGTCAATTCCGCGGCGGATAAACGGCTTCGGTGCGGACGTAATTCTCCATCCAGATCCTGTCGCGCCGACAGCAGTTCCGCTTCCGTTTGCGCCGCCCGCGCCTGCGCCAAAATCTTTTCCTCAATCACGCTCAGGTGCTGTTCCAACTCTTCCAGATTCTGATGACGCGCCTCAAAATCATCGACGATCGCCCGCACCGCCTGGGCCTGCGTCGTAAACCCGCGCGCCTCCAACTCCGGAATTCGGCTCTCCAACTCCTTCCGCAACTGTTCATTCGGCAGCGACTCCTCCGCCGTCGGCCCGGCCTTTCGTTGCGGCCGGTTGTTCAGCAACTCCTCAGCCGCCTTCGTCACCGCTTGCGCACAGTAGGAGAGCGAGTTCACCTGTTGCGCCGTCTTCTTTTTCCGCGCGCGGTATTTTTCAAAGGCATCGTCGATACCGCGCAGCACGGCCTCCAGCGGCACGCCTGTGTTCTTCCAGGCTTCCGCCAGAGCCCAGTCCAGCGGCGACATAAGGAACAGGCTGGTGCCGCGCGCCCGCTGAAAATGCTCCTCGATCTCAGTGAAGTAGTTGAAGTAGTTCCCGGCCCAGGAGGCTTCGCTCATTTCCCCAAACGCTCCCAAATCAGCCGCAAACCCGTCAACGTCAGGTCTTCATCCACATGTTGAATCAGCCGCGACCCTTCCCGGATCAGCGCCGCGTTGCCGCCTGTGGCGATCAGTTTCGTGTCCGGCCCCAGCTCCGCGATCAGCCGCTCCAGAATGCCGTCGATCATCCCCAATGAGCCATAGTACAAGCCGCTCTGGATGCTGCCCATCGTATTCGTCCCGATCAGCTTTTCCGGCGCAGCGAAGTTCACCATCGGCAACAGCGCCGTCTTCGAAAACAGGCCGCTGATGGCCATCCCGATCCCGGCGCAAATCAAGCCGCCGCGATACTCCCCCTCGCGGGAGATCACATCGAACGTTATGGCCGTGCCCAGATCCACCACCACCGCCGGACCGCCGTACAGTTGCCACGCCGCCACGCCGTTCACCACGCGGTCGGCACCCACTTCGCGCGGATTGTCGTAGAGGACGCGGATGCCCAGGTCCGTCTCCGCCGTTACGAAAACCGCCTCCCGCTGGAAGTACTTCCGCACCATCTCGGCCAGGATCGGATTGATCACCGGCACCACGCTGGAGATGATGATCCCGCCGGCGCTTTCCAGTTCCAGGCCGCTCAGCGAGAAAAGATTCCGCAGCAGAATGCCCCATTCGTCCACTGTTTGCTCGCGAATGGTGCGCAGGCGCCAGCGCCATGTCAGTTGATCGCCGCGAAACGAGCCGATGGTGATATTCGTGTTTCCGACATCGAGTGCGAGTAGCATATTCTAGTTTTCCGGACGAACCCCGCCAGCCAAAATGATATGCCTTCGGCCATCGTCGCCGTCAAGCAGCAGATACCCGTCGGCGGTCAACCCGGCCGTCGTTCCCGTTAGCAAATTGCCAGGCAAGTCGACCTGCACGCGCCGTCCGCGGGCGTAACTCGACTGCGCTGTGAACAGCGCCAGCACCGGCCCGCTGCCTTCCGTTTCCAACAGATTCACCATGCGGTCCACGCCCCCCGCCACCGCGCACAGCAGTTCCTCGCGCGAATGCGAGCGCCCCGTCGCCAGCCGCAAACTCGTCGCAATCGCTCCCAAATCCGGGGGCAGGGAAGCGTGATTCACGTTAATGCCGATCCCCGCCAGAACACGATCACCGTCGAGCTGCGTGAGTATTCCTGCGCACTTACGCGGACCGATCAGCAAGTCATTCGGCCAGCGCAAATCCGGCTGCGCGTCGCAGACTTGCGATATCGCCTCCTGCACCGCCAGCCCCAGCGCCAGTGTCACAACCGGCAGCAACTCCGCCGCCAGCCGCGGCCTCAACACGATCGTAAAGTACAGGCCGCTATCGGGTTCGGAATGCCAGACGTGCCCATGCCGCCCCTGTCCGGCCGACTGTTCATTGGCGATCACGATGGCACCAGGAGCGCGAATCGCCGCAGCCGCGGTCATCGTCGACCCAAGTGTTTCGTAGTAATCGACGCGCCGACCGGGCAGCGCGGTTCGTACGCGCGCAATGTCGAAGCTCATGCCGTCTCGAGCGAAACGCGAAAGTTTATATCGACTGCAACAGCCGAATGCGTCAACGCGCCTACCGAAATAAAATTCGCCCCGGTGGTCGCGTATTCGCGCAGTTTTTCCAGCCGCATGCCGCCGGAAAGTTCGACTGTCGCCCGTCCGGCGATAAACCGGATCCACTCCGCTGCTTCGTCCGGCGACAGGTTATCGAGCAGCAGATGGTCCGCGTCAAACGTCAACGCCTCCTCCAACTCTCCGCGCGTCCGCACTTCGATCTCCACGTTGACGCCCGCCGGCACTCCGGCTGCGCGCACGCGCTCCAATGCCTGCCGCACGCCCCCGGCCGCGGTGATGTGGTTGTTCTTGATCAACACGGCGTCGAAGAGTCCCAGCCGGTGATTGATGGCGCCCCCGCAGGAGGTCGCCCACTTCTCCAGCCGACGCAGTCCCGGCGTGGTCTTGCGCGTGTCCAGGATCTTGCAGCCCGTGCCCGCCACGGCGTCGGCATGTGTCCGTGTGTGCGTCGCGATGCCGCTCAGCCGCTGCTGGAAATTCAGTGCCACACGCTCGCCGGTGAGCAGCGTGCGCGCCAATCCGCGAACGGTTGCCAGCACATCGCCGGCCGCCGCCCGCTCCCCGCTGTGAATATGGATCCCCAGGAAGTCCACGCCTCCCATCTCGCCAAATACAAGCTCAATTAATTCCACCCCGCACACCGTCATCGGCTGCCGCGCGATGAACCGGCCCGTCGCCATCAGGTCCGCATCCACCGTCGCATTCGTGGTGATGTCTCCCGAGCCAATGTCCTCAGCCAGAGCCCGCCGCACAACGTCCGCAATCTCCGGATGGCGTAGATCGATTTCCATACTTAGATTTCTTTCAAGGCTTCTCTGCTCTTGTCCAATTGGGCCTGGTAATCGGCCAGCTTCTCGCGGATCGTGGCCAGCACTTTCTCCGGCGCCTTCTTCAGGAAATCGGCATTGGACAACTGTTTCTCCGAGTTCGAGATCACCAGTTCCAGATTGGCGATCTCCTTCACCAGCCGGTCGCGCTGCTTCTCCATCTGCGCCGCCGGCACAGCTAAAACTAAATCAAATTCCGGCGTCGAACGCTTCGCTCCACGCGCCCGCTCCGCCCCCGGCGATGTCAACGTCAACGTCACGTTGGCCAGCCGTTCGATCGGCTCTTTCTGCGCCCCGACGAGCGAAGCCGCCACGCCTTCGCAGTAAATAAACGCGTCCAACTGCTGCTTCGGATCGAGCTTGGCGTCCGCTCGCAAATTGCGGGCCGCGCCGATAATCTCCTTCAGCATCGCGAACGATTTTTCCGCCTCGGCGTCATGCACCGATTCGTCATACTGCGGAAACTGCGCCAGCGCAATCGACTCCGGCCGGCCTGGGCGTCCCTTGCAAAGCCGCTGCCACAACTCCTCGGTGATGAACGGCATCGCCGGATGCAGCAGCCGCAGCGAGGTCTCGAACACCGTCAAAATATTCCGCCAATTCGCGTCCAGCCCCGAGCCTTCCCGGAACCGCAGCTTTTTAATTTCGATGTACCAGTCGCAGAAATCGTCCCAAAAGAAATGCCACAAAATATGGGCCGCTTCGTGAAATCGATAGGTCGAAATGGCCTTATTGACCTCGCCCGCGCACGTGTTCAAAGACGAAAAAATCCATCGGTCTTCCAGAGGCACCGTCCCGTCAATCGCCTCAGGAAGATAAAATGTCTTCTCCTCCGGCGCCCAGGGTTCCGCGCCCGCGCGTTCCAGATTCAGGAACAGGAACCGCGCCGCGTTCCAGATTTTATTCGCGAATGAGCGTGCCGCCTGCATCCGGTCTTCGCTCGCGATAACGTCGGCGCCCGGAGCCGCCGCCAGCACCAGCGACATGCGTACCGCGTCCGTCCCATATTTCTCCGTCACCGCCAACGGGTCAATCACATTCCCTTTGGTTTTCGACATTTTCTGGCGCTCGGCGTCGCGCACCAGCCCGTGAATGTACACCTGGCGGAAGGGCACTTCGCCCGTGCATTCCAGGCCCAGCACGATCATCCGCGCCACCCAGAAAAAGATAATGTCGAAGCCCGTGATCAGCACCGAAGTCGGGTAGTATTTCTTCAGGTCTTCGGTCTCGTCCGGCCAGCCGAGCGTTGAGAATGGCCACAGTCCGGAGCTGAACCACGTGTCTAATACGTCCACGTCCTGCGCGATATTGGCCGACTGGCACTGTTGACACGCGGCGGGCGTTTCGCGGCTCACCGTAATGCCGCCGCAGTCGCCGCAATGCCACGCCGGTATGCGATGCCCCCACCACAACTGCCGCGAAATACACCAGTCGCGGATGTTGCGCATCCAGTGGAAATACGTGTGCGCCCAGTTCTCGGGGATGAATTGGATACGGCCGTCTTCCACGGCCGCAATTGCCGGCGCCGCCAGCGGCTCCATCTTCACAAACCACTGTTTGGATACCAGCGGCTCCACCATCGTGCGGCAGCGCTGGCAAAGGCTTGCGGGCAGATTGTGCGGCTTCGTGCCCGCCAACAGGCCCGCCGCCTCCAAATCCGCCAGCACCTTTTTCCGTGCTTCAAACCGGTCCATGCCTTCATAGGCAGCGCCCGCTTCCGGCGTCATTTTGGCCGCGCCGTCAATCACGCGCACATGCGGCAGATTGTGCCGTTTGCCCGCTTCGAAGTCGTTCGGATCGTGCGCCGGCGTCACCTTGACCACGCCTGTGCCGAATTCCGGATCGGCCATGTCGTCGAGGATGATCGGAATTTCGCGGCCAACCAGCGGCACGATCACCGTCTTGCCATGCAAGTCCAGATAGCGCTCGTCGCGGGCATTGATGGCGACCGCCGTGTCGCCCAGCATCGTTTCCGGGCGCGTCGTGGCTACGGTTAAAAATCGGCCCGGTTCCCCTTTCACCGGGTACTGAATTTCCCACAGGCTGCCCGCCGTGTCCTCGTGGTTCACCTCCAGATCGGAGAGCGCGGTGCGGCATCGCGGACACCAGTTCACCATGTACTCGCCGCGGTAAATGAGACCTTTTTCGTACAGCCGGACGAAGATTTCGCGCACCGCGCGCGACAGGCCCGGATCCAGCGTGAAGCGATTGCGAGTCCAGTCGACCGAGTCGCCCACCCGCCGCATCTGGCGCTCGATATTGCCGCCGTACTGCTCCTTCCACTCCCACACTTTTTCTTCGAACTTCTCCCGGCCCAGATCGAAACGTGTAAGGCCTTCTTTGGCCAGCTCGCGCTCGACGACCATCTGCGTGGCGATGCCCGCGTGATCGGTCCCTGGGAGCCACAGCGTGTTATCGCCCAGCATCCGGTGATAGCGCGTGATCATGTCCATCTCGGTGTGGCCGATCATATGGCCAATGTGCAGCGAGCCGGTTACGTTCGGCGGCGGAATGGCCAATGAAAACGGGCGGCCTGGCTTGGCGGGGTTCGCCTGGAAGATGCCGGAAGTCTCCCACCATTCGGCCCAATGCGGTTCAAACCGCTGCGGTTCGTAGATTTTTTCGAGTTCCATGTGAGGAATCTTCCAGTTTAGCAACTGGACGGGATGGGATGGCTTTTTCGGGTCCACCCGCCGCCGGAATGAACTACCGGAATAAACTAATTGATGCAGTCTTCGAGCGTCAAGGCCGTGAGTACGCGAATGCTCCACCGATCAAGGGTGTCGGTTTCGGCCGCCGCTATCCGTTCCTGCGCCCATTGCGGCAATTCACCAAATCGGGCGGTCAGCAAATGTGTAAGGGCGCGATGAACCCCTCTCCTCTCTCCCTCGTCCATTATCAGTTCTTCCATCGTCATATCGCTCCGAACCTCAACGAAGCCCACTCAATAAGATCATTTGGTCCGGCAGGCTCCGATCACCGGTCGCTACCAGCCTCCGCCATGCTTCGGCCAACTCGGCCGGCGTAACCGCCATCAGCGCCGTCCATGGGAACAGTGCCCGCCGTCCCATCGCCAGAATGCGTCTGCAAATAGCTCCGGCAAGGCAGTTTGTACTTCGCGATGATCGCCCTCACATAGTCGAGTTGCCAGTCCAGTACCTCGTCCCGATACCGCGAAACCGCTTCAAAATGAATGAGGAACTCCTCGCCCGGCTGCCGGCACCGGTACAGCCTATCAGCCCGCGGCGTGGACAGATTCAACTCCCGATCCAGCGACTGCACTTCCATCACGGCGTGTCCGGCCACCGCCAAAATTCTCACCGAAACCTACGGCCGCAGCGCATTCCATTTCTTAGCCAAATCAAAACCTACCGATCGCTCCCACGATCCATACATCGGATTCGGCAGCACGAACCACTTCGTGCCCCACATCGGCTCGTAGAATTTCCGCAGTTTGGTCCGCTCGTCCACAGCGTCCGGAACCGCCGTGAAATCGTTGAAGTCGTCGCCAATCAGCAGCAGGATGCGAAACCGCCCGGCCACCGCGCTCCTGCGGTCCGTCTTGTTACTGCCGGCGGTCTTGCAAAGCAAACGGTCCGGCGCATACGGAATACCCAAGTGTTTCAGGACCTTCACCGTCGGGTCCGCAGCATCCGCCGGATTGCAAACCCGGTTCGTAATGTAGTGCGGTGCCACGCCCTTCAATAGCGCCGCATGCAGAAAGGCGACAGCGCCCGGAACCGCGCCCGCCCTCGCCTCTTTCACCCAGGCGGTCCACCCTTCCTCGGTGTAGCCTTGCCCCGTCCGCATCACCTGGACCTGCGCCGATGAGTTATCCAGCACGGTTTCATCCAGATCCAAAATAACCGCCGGCGGCAGCGCGCGAAAGTCATTAGTTTGCTCATAGGCCGCCGTCCAGTGCGGATCCGCCAACGCCGCCGTCAAGGCCATTCCCGCCGCGCGGTAAGTTTGTGTCGCCAAGGCGCCAAACTCCGCGGACGTCTGGACCCACAAAGTGGCGTTCAAATTCGCCTCCGGCCGCGGAGCCGCTGGCTGCGCCGTCACCGCGAACACGCCCATCAACACCAACAACACAATTCGAAGCATACGCGGAGGATACCAAAACGAAAGCGGGGACCGATTGCCCCCGGTTCGATGCGAGATCGCATCACTTCGCCGCACCAATGGTCGAGCCGCCACCAGCCGCTCTTTTTCGGCAGTCGTGATATCTGACATCTCATCTGCTGCAATTTAATGCTGAGCAAGAAGTCTCCATCTACGAAGGTTCTGGACGAGGAAATCGTATTGGGACGGCCACGCCGGAACGCAAGTGCTATGTTCCGTTGCTAAAGCGATTTCGGGCAGAATTAAAGGAATTGTGGAGGAAAGAAAATGAAGGCGACAGTTAAGGTTGGTGTTGGCACGGTGGAGGAGTTCTTTGAGCGGTCGCTGAACCGTGCTCGAAAGCTGGATCGTGGCGAACGCCTAACTCCTGAAATGCGTCTCACGTTCGAGGACCCGGCTGATCTGATTCGAGCAACGACGTTAAAGCGTGTGGAGATTATTCACACGGTCCGAAAGCATTCGGCGGCGGTATCCGAGCTTGCGAGACTACTTCATCGCGACCGCGCCGCCGTTGATAGGGACGTGAAGGTGCTTGAATCACTCGGTCTGGTGAAGACGGATTGGGAAACGAATCCCGGCCATGGACGGCGCAAGATTGTTCGGCCGCTTGCCGCCAAATACGAACTCGTTGCGACGATTTGAAGACGGCGACAAGTAAGGCTGAGAGATGGACGCCGGCGGAGGATACCAAAATAAAAGCGGGGAGCGATTGGCCCCCGCGCGTTCAAAAACGAGTCGCCGCTTAGATCTTCTTCGCCGCCCCGTGTTTGGAACCGGCCTTGAACATCTGTTCCATTTCCGCCGTCGGCAACGAGATCGTCAATGTCGTTGTCCGGGCGTCGGTCGTCAGCTTCATCGCGTCCAGTGCCGCGGCGAACGCCTTCACTTCCGGCTTCTCCCGGTTCATTTGTACCATCGTCGCCAGGAATCGGACCACGTCGGCAATCCCCGTCGCGTCTTTTTCCGTCTTTGAAACCGTCTCCGCTGTCAATTCCATAGCCTGTGTGCCGAAACGGACGCCCATCGCCGCCCAATGCCACTTACTTTGTGCTGCAAAGTCGCATTGGATTGGCTAATCATGGGAATTCTTTGGCGCGTGATGTTCACCAGGTTTGT
>CAMDKT010000226.1 GCA_945900935.1 Candidatus Sulfopaludibacter sp. SbA3
GCTGCGGAAGGTGTTCTTCGGATTGTGCTTGGACAGCGTCTTGGTGATCGCCGCCGTCAGCGTCGTCTTCCCGTGATCAATGTGGCCAATGGTGCCCACGTTGACGTGCGGTTTGGATCGATCAAATTTTTCTTTCGCCATGCGATTGCAACCTGTTCAGGAAAATGTATGGAGCCGTTGACCGGGATTGAACCGGTGACCTCGTCCTTACCAAGGACGCGCTCTACCAGCTGAGCTACAACGGCCCGATGTGCCCAATTGTCCAAAAATTGCCAAACAATCGGGTGTTTGTTTTAGTGTTGGTGGACAGGGAAGGATTTGAACCTTCGTAGTCCCAAGGGACGGCAGATTTACAGTCTGCTGCGATTGACCGCTCCGCCACCTGTCCGGGTAAAACGATTCGAACTGCGCGATCCTTTGGAGCTGGCGGAGGGGATCGAACCCCCGACCCTCTGATTACAAATCAGATGCTCTACCAGCTGAGCTACGCCAGCGGATTACTATGCAAGTATAGCAAAGTTTTTCCGAAGGGAAGAATCCGGCAGATAGACAATCCGGCAGATAGACAAAAAAGAGCCTTCCCCGGGAAGGAGAAGGCTCTTTAGGTTGTTTCGACGCGGCCCGGTTTAGAAGTAGTACTTCAGTCCGAACTGCATGTTGCGGGGACCGACGCCGTTGCGGAGGCCGCCGATCTGACCGAAGTTGACGGCGCCGAACGCGGCGGCCGGGTCGCCGAACATCGGGGTATTGGTGAAGTTCGTCGCTTCCAGGCGTAACTCAAAGCGATGACCTTCCCGGACGTTGATGCTCTTCAACAGGGCCGCATCCAGGGTTTTGATGCCCTGTGCGCGGTAGTTCAGGTTCCGCGGGGCGCTGCCCGGCACGTCAGCCGGGGGCTGCGAGAATGCCGCCGGGTTGAAATAATTGTTGAGGCGGTTCTGGATTGGTCCCGAAGTGCTTGGGTCGCCGATGAGGTTCGGACGCTGGGTGCCGTCCCAGATGGCGCCACCGGACTGCGTCACCTGTAATGGCATGCCGCTCTGCATGAGCAACACTCCGCTAACGTCCCAGCCGCCGGCAATCCAGTTCAGGACACGGTTCATATTCGCGCCGATGGCCCGGTTCCTGCCGAAGGGCAGTTCGTAAGACCCGGTCATGACGAATCGGTTGGCGACATCGTGCGAGGAGAGCGAACGCTCGCCGCGCAGATCCCAGATGTTCTGCAGCGACGTCGATCCGCCGAGCCAGGAGACGTTGCCCGAGCTGTGCGAAACGTTGTCGATCATCTTCGACCAGGTGTAGTGGGTCAACATCGTCAGACCCTTGCTGAAGCGCTTTTCCCACTTGAGCTGCAGCGCGTGATAGTTCGAGTCGCCGCGGGCCGGTTCGGCCTGGCCGACACTGGTACCGTCGAAGTGCGGCATGGGGCGGAGCGTACGGACGCGGGTCACTGCCGGCTGGCTAAGGGCCGAGCGCGAATCCGTGATCTGTCCGAAAAACGGGTTCGGCACCAGTTGGTTGAGCGTCGTCCGGCCAAGCCCCCAATGCTGCGGGGAAAGCGGAGACAGCGTGGTGATGGGCATGAACAAGTGCGTGCCGCGGCTGCCGGTGTAGTTCATCTCGAGCACGGATTGCATGGGCAGTTCGCGCTGAATCGACAGGTTCCACGAGTGGTATTCGGGGTTCCGGTTGTTATCGCGGACGATAGTCCCGGTGTTGAATCCCAGTAGGGTGTTGTCGCCTTGAGCGCGGCCCGGCGGGAGCAGCAAGCCGTTCGGGAATGGGTTGTTGAGCTGCGTGTTGAGGGTGGCGTTTTCGTCGAGCGTCCAGATGGACGGCGAGTTGATGGTAAAGCCGGTGCCCGGACGGCCGAACACGGTGGCGCGCGACAGTGTATAGAACAAGCCGTAGCCGGAGCGGATGGCGGTCTTCGAGTTCAACGCGTAGGCAAAACCGACGCGCGGCTGCCAATTGTTCATGTCGGCATCGAACGGCGAACGGGTCTTGTCGTCGACGAACTTGATGACGCCGCGCGTGTCGTAGCCTTGCGCCCGGACAGACGACTGGGCGTTGAGATCCCAATAGCTGTAGCGGTCCTGCGTTTCCCAGCGAGGAACGTCGAAGTCATAGCGCACGCCCAGGTTAATCGTCAGCTTGTTGGTAATCTTCCAATCGTCCTGGAAGTAGAAGCCCCAGTAGGCCGAACGGGAGAACGCTTTGGGTTCGATGTGGTAATTGCTGCCCGTGGTCCATCCCAACAGCATCGACGCCAGGCCATTGCCCTGGGTGCCCGGACACGTGAAGCGGTCCGCGCAGGTGGCGCTCCGTGCGAAGTTGAAATTGCCCGAGGGGAAGCCGGGCTGCAGGTAGTCGAGGCGGTTGTAACGGCGTTCGCCGCCCGCCTTGATGTTGTGGCCGCCGATCATCTTTGACATCGATCCCGACCAGTGGTGGACGGCTTCCTGACGATCCATGATCCACCAGCCTTCGGTGCCGAAATCGCGGAAGCCATCCGGAGCGAAGCGCGGAAACACCAGGTTGGTGGCGTTTGCCTTTAGGTTGGAAGCAAATCCGAGAGAGGTGGGATCGAAGGTGTCGAAGAACGGGTTGCGCCCGAAATTCGAATAGGTGTAGCCATAGCGGAACACGAACAGCGTCGTGGCGTTGGCTACGTGGGTGAAGTCGCCGACCATGGACTGCGTCCGGGTGGAGCTGGGACCGCCGGTGAAGTACGCCGGGTTCCCGTCTCCGAACAGGTTGGGATTGACACCATCGTTCCGCTGGTTGCTCCAGCGTCCGCTGATGCGATTGGAGTGGTTGAAGTTATGGTCGCCCTTGACGGTGACCTGATGCGCCGTACTCGTGTTGATACCCTGGTTGAACCAGTTGTTGGCATTCGTGAAGGCGGCACCCTGCTGGTTCGCCGCCGGCAGGTAGGACAGGGCCTTCACCGCCACCGCGTTCATCCGGGATGCCGGGATGAGGTTGCCCGCCAAGGGCAGGCGCTGGAGGTTGCCGGCCGCGTTTGTCATGGTGTTGTACGGATCGTGGATCTGCATCAACGCCCCCGATGGGTTAAAGGTCTGCGAGAAGTCGCCGGCCAACTGCTGCGCCGTCGGCATGCTGGCCTGCTGGCTGGTGGGGCTCTCCTGCGCGGTGTACTCGTATGCCCCGAAAAAGAAGGTTTTGTTCTTGATCACTGGACCGCCGATAACACCGCCATACTGGTCGCGGCGGAACGCCGGAATGGCGCGGCCGGCGCGGTTGGAGAACCAGTCGTTGGCGTTGAGCGCGGCGTCGCGCATGAAGTAATAACCGGTGCCGTGAAAACCGTTGGTACCCGAGCGGGTGACCATGTTCACGACCGCGCCGCCGGTCTGTCCGTACTCCGCCGAGAAGAAGTTCGTCTGCATCTTGAATTCCTGCACCGCGTCGACCGAGGGCGAGAACTTCAAATCCGTGACGCCGGAGTTTTGTTCAACAGTGGTTACTGTGGCGCCGTCAAGGAGGACATCCGAGGTGGAGTTCCGCGAACCGTTGGCGCTGAAGTTGGTATTGTTGTCGCCGCGGCGCCCGCCCGAACCCACGACTCCGGGCGTCAAGTACGCCAAGCTCATCGAGTTCCGTGCCAGATTCGGCAACTGGAGAATGTACTTGTTGTCGATCACCTGCCCAAGGTTCGAGATCGTTGTGTTCACGAGTGCGGCCGAACCTTCGATCTCCACCGTCGTGCTGACATCACCGACCTGCAGCTTTGCGTTGAGAGACCGCTGTTCCTGCACCGCGACGCTGAAGCCGCCGCTGGAAAACTTTTTGAAGCCCGGGGCTTCGACGGTAAGGACATAGTTTCCCGGAAGCAATGCCGTTACGACGAATCGTCCGGAGCCATCGGCCACGCCGCGGAACGCCGTTCCGCGGTCGCGATCAGTGACGAGAACATTGGCCCCTCTTACCACCGCACCAGTATCATCGGTTACAATACCATTCACGCTGCCAGTGAACGATTGAGCGAACAGGTTTGACGTGAGCCATAGGGCAATGCTTGCCAGCCTGGCAATTTTGTTTGTTTTCATTAAGACTTCCTTGAGATGCTAAGACGCTTAAGGTTTCTTATACGTCCACCATGGATGTATTATAAATGAAACTGAATGTAAACGCTTGCACCCAAATCTAAAAGGAGTGTCCGCCCTGAGGGAAACTACGGAGTCTCTTCGACAGCGGCCCCATCGGTCGCCGTCTTCAATCCCCGCATCCCGGCCGCGATCACTTGCTGGGCCCGCAATCCGTCCCGATGCGACACAGGGAAAGCCGCCCCTCTCGTACAGCAGTCCAGAAACACCTCCACCTCCCGCCTGTACGCCGGACCGAACCGGTCGACAAACTCCGGCGCCCCCGCCCCGCCGTTCCCGCCTGGAAAGGTCCTGCGCGCCAGCGACTCGGCCGCCCCGCGCCGGCCAAACGCCTCCACCACAATCTCGTCCGGACGCTGATCAAATCGGCCAATTTGTATCTGCCCCAAGTCCCCGTAGATCACGCTCTCCACGCGGTAGCCGCTCACATGGTTCCGTGTCACTTGCACTTGACCCAGTAAGTCATCCCCGAACCACATGTATAACATCGCGTCGTCAAAGTCTTCCTGGCACGTCGTCAGCGAATGACTGTAAATGCGCGATCCCACCGCCATCGCCCGGTCCGGCATCCGCCCCGTCAGCCACAAAATCTCATCGACATTGTGCACCGACATATCCGGCAGTATCCCGTCGCTTTGATACCCGTTCGGCGCCGGTCCGGAGTCCTCCAGCGCCGAATAAATCTTGAACACCTTCCCAGCCGTTCCTGATTCCATCAATTCCCGCGCGTATTCCAGCGCCGCATCAAACCGCCTCTGGAAGGCCAGCATCACCGCCGTTGGATGCTCGCGGTCCAGCTCCTCGCAAAACTCCCGGTCCCCAGCCAGCGTGCCTGTCAGTGGCTTCTCCAACAGCACCCGGTGCCCCGCTCCCACCAACAGCGCCGCGTGTTCCCGGTGCTTCTCAGTCGGCGTCACAATCATCGTCGAGGCGCATACCCCCGACGCCGCCAGTTCCTCCACTGACCCCATTACCGGCGCTTGGCAGCCCGACCTCGCCGCGAACCGCCGCGCCTTTTCCGTGTCGATATCCACCAGCGCCGCCACGCGGCAGACGCCCTCCTGCTCCAGCCGCCACAGGTGCGTCGCATGCACCCAACCCATTCGCCCGAGTCCAACAATCGCCACCGGCAGTCGCTCTATCATGCCCACAAACTATAACAGCACCCTAATCAATCCAGCAAATGGAACTGCTCGGTAAGCTGTATCGCTCGCTTATTTCCCGCCGAAACCACATGGCCCAGATACTTCAACTTCCCATTCACCAACAGATTGATCGGCTTTGTGGTCGAGTAGTCGAAGGCAAGCACGTCCCCTTCCTTCAGTTCCAGCAGATCCTCCATTCGCAGCGTCGGCCCTTGCAGCCGGGCATCCAGGTGAACCCGCGCCGGCCGAATCAGCCGCATCACCCGCGCCTGTTCGTCCTCCGACGCCGCCGTCCGGCGATTCGTCCACCCCTGATCGAATTTCTGCCGCAGCATCTTGATGATAATCGACGGGATGCCGATATTCATCATCCCCGCGCTCTCCCCAATCCGAATCTCAAGACTGATCGCCACCACCGCCTCATTCGGTGCCAGGAACTGCAGCAGCGAGGGCTCTGTCTCGTGGCTGTCGATGCTGAAGCTGATGTTTGTCACCTGCCGCCAGGAGTCCTTCAGGTCATGCAGAATAATCCGATAGACCGCCTCCAGAATACTTTGCTCAATCTCGGTGACCTCCCGCATCAATTTGTTGCCGGTCGGTTTCCCCACACCGCCGAGCAGCATCTCCAGTATCGGAAAGACCAACGACGGGTTGATCTCAAGCACAGCGTTGCCGTCAAACGGCCGCATCCCCAACGCGACAATACACGTCGGCGACGGCAGGCACTGAGAGAACTCCGCGAACGACAACTGCTCCACCGACACCAGGTTCACCATTACATACGCGCGAAGGTATGCCGATAGGCTCGAGGCCAGACTGCGCGCAAAGTTCTCGTGCAGTAAATGAATAGCCCGTAACTGGTCCTTGGCGATGCGGTCTGGCCGCCGGAAGTCATACGGTTGCGCCCGTTTTGCCAAGTCGGTGTCCACCGACCGGTCCTGAAGACGGCGGAATACGCTATCAATTTCGTCCTGACTTAGTACACGATCAGCCATTACCCTTATATCGGCCACTTTCCGCCGAAGGATTATACAATCTAAGTATGCGGAATCCTCTCAGCCCTCCCGTCACCGCGTCCGCCGACGTCAAAAACAGCAGTAAATCCCGCTTTCTGCATCGGAAACAGGCAAGTTCGCCGCGATTTCCTAGGATATTCCCGACTTCCAAAACGGGATATTCCTCCCCGTGAAAGCTGTGGAAATGACCTCGGCAGTCATCTTCGACATGGACGGCGTCCTAATCGACTCCAATCCAACCCACGCCGCGGCTTGGATCCAATACCTGAACGGGCTCGGCATGCCCCATGAAGGCATCGACACCTGGATGGCCGGCAAACGCAACGACCAGATCATGCGCATCCTGCTGGGCGATACCGCAAGCGAGGACGAAGTCTTTGCCCACGGCGCGGCCAAGGAGGCGCTATATCGCCAAATGATGGAGCCAATGGTCGAACGCCAATTGATGCCTGGCCTGCGCCCCTTCCTCGACACGCTCGCTTCGCTCCCCGTCGGGCTCGGCTCCAACGCTGAGCCTGCAAACGTCGAGTTTCTCCTGGACGCCGCCCAGTTGCGTGGACGGTTCCAAGCCGTCGTCGATGGCCACCAGGTCGAGCATCCCAAACCCGCCCCCGACATCTATTTGCGCGTCGCGCAGTTGCTGGAAGTCGACCCGCGCCAGTGTGTGATCTTCGAGGATTCGCCTTCCGGTATCCGCGCCGCCCGCGCCGCCGGCGCAATCGTCGTGGGGGTCGATCGAAGCGGCCGCCAGTTGGAGGGAACTCACTTAACTATCCGCGATTTCGCCGATCCGGCATTGGCCCCCTGGCTTAGCTCCGCCCTGGGCCTAACCGGATGACGCGCCGAATCCCACCCTCGCCCGGAACGCAACCCGCGGAGCAACTCGCGCGACTGTAAGATGGAAGTGACATGCGTATCCTAGCGTTGGCCTTTGCAATCGCGGCCGCCTCGACGGCCCAAAAGTACGACGGCCCCCGGCCGCCTAAGCCCGATGTGCCTTACCTATTGCACGCCTCCAATCTCGTGTCCACGGATGTCGATGAAGCTAAAGAGGATAAGAGAAAAGATGGAACCGCCTATATCACGCCAGGCGCATCCGCCAAGGCAAAGACGCCGCTCGCCGAGCCGATCTTTCTGTTCGAGACAAAATCGATTCCCCCCGAAAGACTCTCCCTCTACAAGCTCGACGTTAAAAGCGGCAGCCGCGAGGTCTACTTCTTCGATAACTTGAGGAAACGCAAGGACTCCGCCAAGTCGCTGCGCCTGAGCGCCGTCAAGGTATCTCCAGGGCTCTACCGGCTGGAACCAACCGATCCTCTGCCCAATGGCGAGTACGCCATCACTCCCGCCGATTCCAACACAGTTTTCTCATTTACGATCTACTAGCCGCGAGAGTTGGTACAATCGCCCTATGTTTAATGGTCTGGAGCATACGGCGATCGCCTCTCCCAATCCGCAGCGTCTTGCCGAGTGGTATCGGGATTTTTTGGAATTTCACATCAACTTCGAGTACGCGGGCAACTACTTCGTCCGCGCCCGAAATGGTTCGATGCTGGAGATCATTCCCTCGGAAGGCGACCGCCCTTCGAACAAAATGCGCGACCCCGGCATCCGCCACATGGCGATCGAGGTTGACAACTTTGACGAAGGCCATGCCTATCTGAAAGACAAGGGCGTTCTGTTCCTCGGCGAGCCGTTCACAACCCAAGGCAACCGACTCGTGTTTTTCGCCGACTGCGACGGCAACATCGTGCATCTGATTGAACGCCCCGCTCCGCTGCCAGGCTACTAAACCCCTTGCTGCAGCGCGTCTTCAAAGCGTTCCAATACACCGACTTCCGGCGCATGTGGATTGGGGCCTGCCTCTCCTCCGTCGGTACGTGGATGCAGAAGCTGGCGCAGAGCTGGCTGGTTTTTGAACTCACGAATTCGGCGCTCTGCTTGGCGATCGATGCCTTTTTGGGAGAGATCCCCATCTTTCTCTTCTCGCTCATCGGCGGCGTAGTGGCCGACCGCATGGACCGCCGCAAGCTGTTGCTCATCTCGCAGTTCATTCAAATGACGTGCGCGATCACGCTGGCCACGCTGCTCTTCCGCGGTGGTGTTCAGGTTGAATACATTTACTGCCTGAGTTTCATTGTAGGAACCGCGCAGGCGTTTGGCGGACCCGCTTATCAATCCATCATTCCCTCGCTCGTCCCCAAAGAAGATCTGCAAAACGCGCTTGCCTTGAATACAATCCAGTTCAATCTGGCGCGCGTTATCGGACCGGTGATCGGCGGCGTCGCGATGGCTCAGTTGGGCGCGGCGTGGTGTTTCACTCTTAATGGACTCAGCTTTATCGCCGTAATCATCTCCCTGCTCATGCTGCCGGCGCGGTTGCCGATCGGC
>CAMDKT010000227.1 GCA_945900935.1 Candidatus Sulfopaludibacter sp. SbA3
GCCGAATTTGAGGAGATGCCGGCCGCGCGTCCAGGTCAGGTGATCGAGCAGTTGGAAGGTGCTGGTAATGCCGTGTTGCGGGTTGTTGTACTCATCGCCAAGGGAGCCGTAACCGGCCACATTGATGAAGCTCAGGCCATGATCGCGCGGGTTCGCCGAAGGCTCCGGCAGACCGATTTGCTTATTGAGGCTGGTACCGGAATTTTGATGGGCGACGGCGAAGGCGACGCGGTTAAATCCGAACCGAAGCTCGTTGAGCAGCGTTGGGCGGAAGGCGTGCGTCTCGGCAGCCATGAAGTTCTGCGCTCGCCGGGTGACATTGTTGCCGAATCCGGGAACCGCGGCGAAGGTCGCCCCGGCGTAGGGCTCGTAGTAATCGCGGTCGCCCAGGCTATAGCGGAAGGCAAGGTCGGAGTTCTTGGCAAGCTGGTGATCGAGGCGAACGTCCATCGAATCATTGCGGTCATTGAGCACCGGCGCGCCGGTGAAATTCTGCGCGGCGTCGGCGCGATTGGCGGCGGGGTAGAAGTTCAGGACGCCGCGGGCGATGGGGTGAATGCGGTTGGCGGGAATGATGCCGCCGGGGAAGGGAGAGAAGGTAAAGATATCGATGGGAGGCGTGCGCGGATTGCTGCGGGTGAAGTCCCCGTTGCGCTCCGGAGCCGTTGGGACGCGGGTGGTGCGGGTGATGCCTTCGTTGGACCGGCGGCCTTCGTAATCGGCGAAGAAGAACGTCCGATTTTTGGCGATGGGCCCGCCGATTGCGCCGCCGAACTGGTTGCGTTTGTATTGAGGATCGGTACCGGCGGGGGCGAAGAAATTGCGGGCGTCCATGGCTTGATTGCGGAAGAACTCGTAGAGCGTGCCGTGCACCAGGTTGGTGCCGGACTTGACGACGACATTGACTTGGCCGCCGCTGTTGCGGGCGAACGAGGCGTCGTAGTTGCCGGTAAGGACTTCGAACTCGCGGATGGCATCGACGGCGGGCGTGACGCCAACACCGTTCAGCTTGGGATCGGCGTTATAGACGCCATCGAGGAGGAAGCCGTTGGCATCTTCGCGGCCGCCGTTGGCATGAAAGGTGAACTCGCCGCGGGCGGTGCCGGGCGAGCCTTGCGCGGGTGCGGCGACGCCGGGGGCGAGAAGGGCGAGTTCGACAAAGTTGCGGCCGTCGAGCGGGAGCGCGGTGATCTGCTTGTTGTCGATGACGGTGCTGAGCGAGGCGTTTTCGGTTTTGAGGAGATCGCGGACGCCGAAGACTTCGACTGTCTCGGTACGGTCACCGGGCTGCATCTGGATCTCGCTGCGCTGCTCTTGATTGACGGCGAGGGAGAATTCCTGAACGTGCTTGCGGAAGCCGGGGCCGTCGATGACGAGGCGGTAATCGCCCGGCGGGAGTGCGCCGAAGACGAAGGCACCGCCTTTATCGGTTTCGGCGGTTCTTTCTTTGCCTGTGGCTTTATCGATAAGGATTAATTTGGCTTGGCGGACGACGGCGCGCGAACCATCGCGAACGGTCACGCCGAGCGTTCCGCGCAAGGATTGAGACTTAAGTCCCACGGCGAACGCCAGCAGCATCACAATAAGAAAGCGAGAGACCATGACAAGTATTATAACGAGCCGACGGACGATTTTGACAGTTTTGGGGCAAGCGGCGGCCTTATCCGGCGACTGGCCGCAGCACTTGGGGCCGGCGCGGAACGGCTTTTATCCCGATGCCGACTTTGCCTGGAACGGGGGCGGCTTGCAGACGGCGTGGACCTATTCGATTGGGGCGGGATTCGCTGGACCCGTTGCGGCTGCGGGGAAAGTTTTCGCCTTTCACCGAGTGGGTTCGTTTGAGGTGTTGGAGGCGTTGGACGCCAAGAGCGGGAAACCCATTTGGAAGGCGGAGTACGCGACCGGGTACAGAGACGACTTCGGGTTCGACGAGGGGCCGCGGGGGACGCCCTGCGTGGCCGATGGGCGTGTGTTCACTTATGGAGCGGAAGGGACGTTGACGGGAACGGACGCGGCGACGGGCAAGCGGCTTTGGCAGCGCGCGGCAATGAAAGAATTTTCGGCTCCGAAGGGGTATTTCGGCGCGGTTTGCGCGCCGGTGGTGTTTGAAGGTCGCGTGCTGGTTGGGGTTGGCGGAAAGAGCGGCGGCGGGATTGTGGCGTTTGATGCTTTGACGGGCAAGACGGCATGGCAGGCTTTGAACGATGAGGCGGGGTATTCGTCGCCGGTTGTGGCGGTGTTGAACGGACAACCGCGGGCGGTGTTTTTTACTCGCGAGGGATTGGCGGTGTTGGACCCTCGGGACGGGAAGGTGCAAGGGCAGATGAAGTGGCGATCCCGGTCGGCTGCGACGGTGAACGCGGCGACGCCGTTGATCAGCGGGAATCAGATCTTCCTGACGTCAAGCTATGGGACGGGGGCGATTTTGGTGGACATGAGTTCGGGGCAGCCGAAGACGGTTTGGTCGGGTGACGATTCGATGTCGTGCCATTACGCGACGCCGGTGCTACGGGATGGGTTCTTGTACGGGTATCACGGGCGGCAGGAGATGGGGGCCGAGTTGCGTTGCGTGGAGTGGAAGACGGGGAAGGTGAAGTGGACGAATGACAAGTTCGGATCGGGGAGTATTTTGCTGGTTGGGAAGCGGATTCTGATGGTACGAGAGACGGGGCAGATTGTGCTGGCGGAGGCGGTTCCAACCGGGTTTAAGGGCGTGGCGACGCACCGGGCGTTTGCGGGGACGGTGCGGGCGAATGCGGCGCTCGCCGGGGGAATGTTGTTCGTGCGGAATGCAACGGATCAGTTAGCGGCGTATCGACCGTAAGCCTGTGGAAAACCGGTGCCTGGCACCAGTTTTCCACAGATTTTCGGGAGTTTTCCACAGGCTAGTGGGGGGCGAGGGCTTGGCGGGCTTCAAGGGTCCAGGGGTGGCCGGGCGGGAGGGCTTCTTCGAAGACCTTGAGGGCTTGGCGATAGAGGGCCGCGGCTTCGGGTTCGCTCCCGCCGCGGGCGCGGAGGATATCGGCCAGGTTGTTGGCGGCCAGGCCGGTTCGGACGTGGCGGGGACCGAGCGATTTCAGCATGGTCGCGAGCGCCTTTCGTTGCAGGGGTTCGGCTTCGATGTGACGGTCGGCGGCGTTGAGAAGCGAGGCGAGATTGTTTTGGAAAATGGCGGTTTCGGGGTTGTTGGGGTCCTGGTCGCGGATGGCTTGGCGGTAGAGCGCTTCGGCTTGTTTGATTTGTCCGGCGGCTTGGAGCGCTTGCGCGTAGTCGTTACGGCGCGTGGGGGTTGGCTCGGTGTCGAGGGCTTGGCGGAGGTATTCGAGAGCCGTTGCGGGATCGGGTCTTCGTTCGGCGAGGCGGGCGAGGCAACGGGCGGTTGTGGCGCAAGCTTCGAAGAGCGCGTCGGCTTCGGCTTGACGGCCCTGCGCGGCGACGGCTTCGGCAAGGAATAGGGTGATTTCGGGGTCGGGGAGTGCTTGGCGTAGATGGCCTTCGGCGTCACCGGGCTTGTTGTTGCGGAGCCAGAAGAGGCCGAGGTCTTTATGGGCGGCTTTCGCTTCGGCGGTTCCGCGTTGGAGGCTCGCGATGCGCTGTTCGTGGAAGGCGGCGATTTCGGTGGGAGCGTGGAGTTGGAAGAGGAGGAGCAGCGGGATCATTGGAGGCCCTCCTGGATATCGCCGGTGAGAGATTTCAGGAATTCCGATAGAGCCCGCTTTTCATCCGGTGAAAGATGAAGGGGGCGGATTTCGGGATCGTTGGCTTCGCCTTTGTCGTAGTGGTCGATGACGGTTTCGAGGGTCGGGGCGGAGCCGTCGTGGAAATAGGGGGCGGCTTCGGCGATTTGCCGGAGGCTGGGAGTTTTGAAGGGTTTACCGCTGTCGATGCGGCCGGCGCCGGTTTGGTGGAGTTCTTCGTCGGTGAGGTTGGGACCGAGATGGCAGGAGATGCAGCCGGCTTTGCCTCGGAACAATTGGAGGCCTTTTTGTTGTTGAGGTGTAAGGGCGGCGCGGTCGCCTGCGAGGAAGCGGTCATAGGGGGAGTTACCGGCGAGGATGGTGCGGACGTAGCTGGCGAGGGCGCGGCGCAGAGTGGTTTCGCTTATTCCGAGGCGGGCGACGGCTTCGTCGAGCGGGAGGCCCATTTCGATTGGGTTGGCAATTGGCTGGACGACTTGATCTTCGAGGGTCGGGGAGCGGCCATCCCAGAAGAAGGATTTGCCCCAGGCGCGGTTGAGGATGCGAGGGGAGCGGCGGCGGCCGATCTGGCCGTTGATTCCCTTGGCGCGAGGGTGTTCGTCGGTAAAGGCGCGTTTAGGGTCATGGCACGTGGCGCAGGCGATGGAGTTGTCTTTGGACAGGCGTTTGTCGAAGAAGAGCTTGCGGCCGAGGGCGACTGTTTCGGGGTTGAGGGGATTGTCGTCAGGGACAGGGATGTGGGTATCGAGCCCGAGAGGGACTTTGAGCGCGAAGAGGAGCAGCCAGATCATGCGGGAACTACCAGAGGAACTTGAGTCCGAACTGGATCTGCCGCGGCGAATTCGTCTGGCTGGTAATGGCTCCGAAGGCGCCCGAGGTAACAGTGGTATTCGGGCTGCCGAAGATGGGATGATTCATGGCGTTGAAGAACTCGGCGCGAAACTGGCTTCGAATTTTCTCGGTGAGCTGGAACTGCTTGAAGATGGAAAGGTCCCAGTTGCGGATGGAGTCGGTCCTGACATCGGGCAGGTAGCGGGCGAGATTGCCGAATGTGAAAGCGGGAGCTTGGCTGTAAGCTGTAGGATCGAAGTAGGTTTCCAGGCGATCCTGGACGCGGCCGGACTTCGCGCCGCTGCGCCCGTTGCTGTTGGGCTGGGTGCGGGCGGCGAAGAGGCCGGAGGTGTTATTTCCGCCAAGCTGCAACGGCACGCCGGACTGCGCGGTGATGATCCCATTGACCTGCCAGCCGCCGATGAGTAAGTTGGCCAGTTTCGAAGTTCCGGTGTCCAGGGCGCGGCCGCGGCCGATGGGGATGTCGTAGAGCACGCTGGCAACGAAACGGTGGGCAATATCCTGACTGGACAACGAGCGGCTGGCGGCTATGTCGTAGGTATTCTGATGGCTGTCGCCGTCGTCGATCATTTTCGCCCAGGTGTAGCTGCCCTCAAACAGGAACCCGCGTGAGAATCGCCGTTTGAAGGTATTCTGCCAGGCGTGATAGTTGGAGTTGGCTCCAGCGTCGTAGAGGGGCTGTACATTGGTGAACTGGGGATAGGGCCGGAGCAACTGGCCGCGGGCGATGGTGGGCGAGAGATGGATGCCGTTGTTGACGACGCCGAAGAAGGGGTTCGGCACCTGTTGATTCAAGGCCGCGCCCAGGGAGAGATATTTGGGATCCAACTGGTTGATCTCCATGCCGCCTTCACCGCTGCGGCTGAGATAGAGTCCGCGGTTGCCGACGTAGGCCGACTCGAGCAGCACGTCGCCGGGCAGTTCGCGCTGGATGGTGAAGTTCCACATCATGTTCCAGGGCGAAGGCGAGTCCTGCAGGAATGCCTGGAGGTTTGCGCCGGCCTGGGTGAGCAGGCCGTCGGAGGAGCCGGGGACGGCGCGGAAGCCTTCCGGATACGGATTGCTGAGGCGATTAAAGGGCGTGATGCCGTCGATGGTGGTGACCCAGGGGTATTCGACGCGGAAGCCGAAGGGTCCGACGGTGCCGGCGGCGGCTTGACGGGACGGCCCGAAGAAATGGCCGTAAGCGGCGCGAATGACGGTCTTCTTGTCGGCCTGATAGGCGAAGCCGAAGCGCGGCCCGAGGTTGTTCAAATCCTTGTTGTATTGTGTTCGCGGATTTCCGCCGACGCCGACGAATTTGACGCCGCCGCGGATATCGGGAAAACCGGCGACCTTGCCGGAGAGCGGAGATTGGGCGTTGGGGTCAAACCAGTTGAACCGGTCGTACCGTTCAGTACGGGGAAGATCCACTTCGTAGCGGAGACCGATGTTGAAAGTGAGCTTCTTCGAGACGCGCCAGTCGTCCTGGAAATAGAACCCGTGATAGAAGCTTTGGGAAGCGACGTTCTTCCAGTTGCGGATGAGGACATTGCCGGTGGTGCCGAGGCCGAGCAGCATGGAGGCGATGCTGCTGCCGGCGGTGGCGCTGGCGGTATTGGGATTGGGTCCCTGGGTGAAACCGGCGGAGAAGTTGAATGTTCCGGCGGAACGGGCTTCCCAAACATTGACGCGGAGCAGGCGGCCTTCCCATCCGGCCTTGATGGTGTGATTGCCTTTGATGGTTGAGAGATTGGAGAGGAGCGTGTAGGTGTTGAAGGAGCTATAGCGGTGATCGTTGCCGCCGAGGCTGACGTAGCCGGAGGCACCGAAGCGGGGGAACATTTGGCGGTCAACGACGGAATCGATGGCGGCGGGCAGACCGAGACTGGAGGGCTTGAAGCCCAGGCCCTGGTTCTGGAAATCGAAGACGGAGCGGGAGAGGCCGGCGCGGACGGTCCACACGGTGGTGGGAGAGAGCGTATTTGAATAGTCGATGGACCCTGAGGGTTGGCGGACGCCCTGCTCGACGCGGCCTTCGCCGATGGTCAAGTCGGCGGGGAAGTACACGGCGGGTTTGTCGATGTTCTGGCGCCAGGAGAAGCGGCCGAAGAGACGCTGGCGGTCGGTAAAGTTGTGGTCCACGCGGCCGTCGATCTGGTTCTGATCGAAGGAGCGGGAACCGGCGTTGAAGAAGTTGTTGAGGTTCGTGACGGCGTTGGTGACGGAATTGGGTTGGGGGAAATACTTCATGGCGTTGCGGGCAACGGGATCGAAGCTGGACGCCGGAACGATGTTGTTTGGATACGGATCGCGGACGAACGAGGTACCTTGGGCCCGTGTGCTGAAGGGGTCAAAAACGCGGATCACTGTACCGTTACTGGCGCGAGTCTGGCTGAAGTCGCCGGCGCGTTCGAGGGTAGTGGGGACAGAGGTCGTGGTATTGGCGAAGCTGCGTTCGCGGAGTCCTTCGTAGCTGCCGAGGAAGAAGGTCTTGTTTTTGACGATGGGGCCGTTGACCATGGCGCCGAACTGATTCCGTTTGAAGCTGCCGAGCGCGCGGCCCTGGCGGTTATTGAAAAAGTCATTGGCGTCGAGTTTTGAGTTACGGAGAAACTCGAAGATGCTGCCGTGCAATGCATTGCTGCCGGACTTATAAACGACGTTGACGACGCCGCCGTTGCTGCGGCCGAATTCGGCGGAATAGTTGGACCCGAGGACCTTGAACTCGGCGATGGCTTCGACGGGCGGGAAGGTGGAGTTACCGGAGAAGCCGTTGACAGTGGGATGGGCGGTGCTGACGCCATCGACCATGATGTCGAGCATCGAATTTCGCGCACCGTTGATGCCGTAACCGGTACTGTAGGTGGAACTGACGCTGCCTGTAACGCCGGGCGTGAGAAAGAGCAGCGAAAAGACGTTTCGCGAATTGAGGGGGAGCTCGGTGATGCGCTTGTTGTCGACGACTTTTCCGAGGACGGAATCGACGGTTTCGAGGAGGGAGGCGGCCTCGCGGACTTCGACGGTTTCGGCCAGGCTCCCGACATCGAGACGGACATCGATTCGCGCCTGTTGGCCGATGGAGAGGACGACTCCGCGGCGGACGAATTGTTTGAAGCCGGCGGCGGAAACTTCGATGATGTACTCCCCGCGCGGCACTTCGTTGAGGGAGTAGTTACCGTCGGCATTTGCGGAGGCGGTCAGGACGCGGCTGGTGGCGATGTCAGTGACTTTGACGGCGGCGGCGACTACGGCGCCACTGGGATCAGTGACGGTGCCGACGATGCGGCCGGTGAAGGATTGGGCGTTAGCGAAGGAGACGGCGGCAAGCAGCGCGAGGGAGAGTTTGAGGAACATTTTGGAGACCACCTTATGGAGGGAATTATATCCCAGGGTGTGCATCTCAGGCGGCTTTGTTCAACGGCTTCGCGCGTTCGATGCGTTCGCGCTCGCGGGGCGAGTTCAACGCAGCCCACAAGTCGGTGCGGCGCTGTGTGTTCAGCCAGAAATCCGGGGTGTTTCCGAAGACTCTCGCGAGGATGAGCGCGGTAGCGGCAGTGACGGAACGGCGCTGGTTGCAGATCTCGTTGACGTGCTTCCGCGGGACTCCCATCGCTTCCGCTAGGGCGGTTTGGGAAAGCCCTAGCGGATTGAGGAACTCCTCGACCAGGATTTCGCCGACCGTAGCGGGTTTTCGTTTTGTTATCAACATAGTTACCTCATTCGTAGCGATGGGGATCCAAATAGACTTGTGTAGCCATGCCTCGGTGAACGTCCCAACGGAAGATGAGCCTCCATTGTTTGTTAACCCGAATCGAGTGATAGCCGGCGAGGTTCGCTTTCAATCGCTCGAAATGATTGCCAGGAGGAACACGCAAGTCCTGATCCGTTGTTGCGTCTTCTATCAATTGGAGTTTCCGGAACACGCTTCCGGATAGCGCGAGAGGAATGTGCTTTGATCGAACGTCTTCGACAAAGAAGGCGCGGAGCCAGTCATCGCGAAACGATGCGATCATTGTGACCCAGTGTACCACTCATCGGTACAGTGCGCGGAACAGGGGATGAGGGGGTCTTGACGCCGAAGTTTACTTTCCGTAAACTCTAATTGTGCGCGTGATCAGCAAACCAGCCATTCTTGCGTTT
>CAMDKT010000228.1 GCA_945900935.1 Candidatus Sulfopaludibacter sp. SbA3
CCTTGGTGTCGGAGTTGCGGACCAGATTCTGCCCGACGCGGTTGACGTACTCGCTGATAACCGGATCGTCGACGATTTTCGCCGATCGCTCAATCTCCTGCGCCAAGCCTTTACCGAGGGCGATTTCCTTCTCGATCGAGTAGAAATTCGTGCCCTTGCCCACATCGCGCTCGCCGATGGCATCCACGTCCTTCTTCGCCGGCTTCTTCTTCACAGTGCTCTTGGTCTTGGCTTCCACCTTTTTTTCAGGCGCTTTTGCGTCCTCGGCAAAGCCAGGCACCGCTGTCAAGGTAACCGCGATAACAGCCGCAATCGGAAGACGGACCAGATGTTTCATGTGACTCCTAACAATTGGTGCCCTCATTACAGCGCTGTCGCGCACCGGGCACACTGTCGCCTCAGAGGCTCACTTCGTGTTACGCATTAAAGATACGATGGGTTTCGAAACTGTGCAAAAAACTTTGTGGGAGCGGCACCGGGCGGACTTCCCCGTCACCGGGAATCTGGTTTATCTGAATCACGCGGCCGTGTCGCCAGTGTGCCGGGCGGCCGGCGAGGCGATGCGATGGCTCGCCACCGACGCCGAGGAGTTCGGTTCGCTCCACTACGACAAGTGGATGGCCTGTTACGAAGGCGTGCGCGTGGAGTCGGCGCGCATGCTCAACGCCGATCCACGGGAAATCGCCATCGTCAAGAACACCTCCGAGGGGATCGCGACGATCGCATTGGGCCTCGATTGGCGTCCCGGCGACCGCATTGTCGCCTTCCACGATGAGTTTCCCGCGAACCAGTACCCGTGGATTCGTTTGGCTTCGAAAGGCGTGTCGATCACGTGGCTGCGGCCGGATGCGCCGCTCGATGAGATCGACCGCGCGGCTCGCGGAGCCCGCTTGCTGGCGATCTCCTTCGTCCAGTTCCTCTCCGGCTACCGTTGCGATCTGGAAGCGATCGGCGAGATCTGCCATCGCCACGGCGTGTTCTTTTTTGTCGACGCCATTCAGGGGCTCGGTGCCTTCCCCATCGACGTGCGCAAAGCGCGCATTCATGCCGCGTCCGCCGACGGGCACAAATGGCTCACCGGCCCCGAGGGCTGCGGCATTCTCTACATCCAGCGGGACAGGCAGGATTCGGTGGAGCCGGTGGAATTCGGCTGGACCAACGCGGCCTCGCACGCCGATTACGGCAGCCGTGACATGACGCTGCGCTCTGACGCCGGCCGGTATGAGCCGGGGACTCTGAACACGATCGGGTGTTTCGGGTTGGAGGCGGCGTTCCGATTCCTGAATGGCGTCGGTGTCGCCAATATCGCTCCGGTGGTGCAGGAGTTGGCCGATCAGGTAGCGGATGGAGCGCTGGCCAAGGGCTATGAATTACTGGCCTCGCGAACCCCCTCAACAGGCGCCGGGATCGTGTCCATGCGGAAAGCGGGCATCGACTGCCGCATGATTTGGAAGGACATGAAGGAGCGCGGCATCATCACCGCGCCGCGGGCGGGATGGCTGCGCGTGTCGCCGCATTTCTACATCAGTCCGGCGGAGATTGCGGCGTTTGTGGAGGCGTTGCCGTAGCGGGACCGCTATATACTTGGAGTGCGTATGCCCATTCAGAAGGCGACAAGACTTGCGGAGTTTGAACTTGCGTTCCGGCCGGACCCACTGACGGAACCGGATGAGATCAAGCTATTCTACCGGGACGATTTGAACGGATTGCGGGACGCGAGATGGCGCGAAAAAATGTCGCTGCGCCTGCAGTTCGCCAAAGGGGGGATGTATTTCCGAGGCGCGATCACTGGGCATGAAGGCGTCGGCAAGACTACGGAAATGGCCGTGTTGCTCAGCGACGTGCAGAAAGATTTCAAGGTCGTTCGCGTGGATGCGTTCATCGACCTGAATCCGCAGCAGTTCCGGGTTAGCGACGTGTTTCTTGCCATCATGCTCAATCTCCTTGAGGTTTCCGGCCAGAACTTCAACGCGGGACTTCGAAGAGACGTGTGGAATGGCATTCGAGACTTTTTCCCTGAGTATCAGATAGATCGTGACCATACAAAAGGCGCGGAGGCTGGCGCCGATGTCGAGGTAGGGTTGCCGTTCCTGGTGAAGTTGAAGGGATCTATCAAGACGAAAAGCGATGAGAAGCAAAAACAGCCGCTCGAAGCCAAACGCATGTCCGATCTGCTGGACCTGCTAAACCGGATACTCGGTGTTTGCAGCCGGTCGACGATTGACCAGGATATCTTGATCTACGCGGACAATTTTGAAAAGGGCGAAATTCCGGTGGCGTTTCTCCAGGAGATGTTTCTCACTTTTGGGTCGTTGCTTCGATCATTGGACGCGCACCTGTTATGTTCGCTGCCTCCCGCGCTCATATTTTCCGACGGTGCGGCGCGGCTTCCGTTTGAGCCCAATGAGATCACGTTCCTTTACGATATTCCTGTTCTAAATGAGGATCACCAGCCTCATCATCTCGGAATAGAGGCTATTCGAGCAGTGGTTTTGGCGCGAGCGGAGGCGAATCTCTTTGAACCCGGCCAGATCGACGCGCTCATTCGGGCATCCGGCGGAGGGCTGCGATTTCTTTTCTCGTTGATCCGGGAAGCTGGGCTGGAGGCGATACTTGCCCGAACCTCCGCCGTTACCGAGTTAGCCGCCAGACGCGCTGTAAACCTTGCGATTGCTCCGTTCCGAAATCGATTAGGTACCGGTCCCTATGATCCCAAACCGGTAACTTGGGAGCAAAAGGCCGCCAAACTGAAAGAGGTTTATGAGGGGAAAGCTGTTGCGCCGGACGACACGCTTTACGCCTTGCTGCGAAGCCGCGCTGTGCTATTCGTCAATGGGAATGGACGGTATGCGGTTCATCCGATTGTGGTCGATATCTTGCGCGACGCCAAAATCCTCGACGCGAAATGCGAGGGTGGCGTCCGGCCGGTATAATCCGTGGAGAATCGACCGGCCGGAAGTTTCGACGGCATTGTCCAGCGGCTGAGCCTGATGGCGCGGCGGGCTGTTTCCGGCAACGTGCTCGTCCGGTTCCAAAGTGAGTATTCGCGTTTGGAAGTGATTGATCGGCTGCGGCGGAATGGAACCTCATTGGCCGAAGTCGAACTGCCTGACTACGATGTACTGGGCGCGCTCCAAGCGGCCGATGCGAGGACTGTTTCAATAAGCGGATTCGAACGCCACGCGGTTCGCGACCGTTTGCACCCATTGTTCCTGGAAATGAATCTGCGGCGAGAGCGAATTGGCGAACTTGATAAATTGCTGATTTGGTGGGCGACCCCGGAAATTGCGAATCAAATTGGCTCGCGAATTCCGGATTTTGAATCGTGGTTTTTGTACCGGCTGGAGCTGTCCGAGGATCTGACGCGAATGCCATTCGCCGCGCCGCCCGGTTTTGCTGAAGTTTCATCGACCATTCCAGACGCCGCCGAGTTGTTTGACGAACGAATGGAGCGCGGCCGACGATCAAACTGGCAGCCCGGCTCCGACGCTGAGCGGGAGCGGTACACCGTTCACATATTGAAGTTGCTGCCGCAAATTCAGGATCGACGAGAGAGGGAGATCCGGCTTGATCGGTTCGTGGCGTGGGCAGGGTCGCCAAAAACAGCGGAAGCAATGATTCTGCTCAGCAGGGCGTATCGCGGCGTGGAGCGGCTGCAAGACGCGGAAGCGCTTATCCGCCGCGCCTCCGCGGTCGAACACGTTAGCGCCGACGTCGGCCTTGAACTCGGCAGCGTGCTAATGGAACTGGGGCGACTGAACGAAGCGGAAGAAGCGTTAGAACGGGCTCTTCGATTGTGCGGAGGATCACAAGAATTGCGGCACTCGCAAGTTGAGGCGCTTCGAAGACTGGCTTGGATTCAGCAAAAAAATGGAATGAGCGGGGACGCGCTGAGCTCGTTGCGGGAGGCATCCCTATTGCTAGAGGCCGATCACCAGAGCATCCAGGCAATTCTGGTCCAGGAATCGCTCGGAGAACAATTGATGAGCCTGGGCCGTCCGGCCGAGGCGGTCCCAATACTGCTCGCGGCGGCGAAGGCGGCGGGGCCCAGGGATAAGGCGATCCAGTTCCGCGTGACATGGATGGCGGCTACTGCGCTGCGGAACCAGGGACGATACCGCGAGGCGCTGGCGGTGATGGACGATGGGCCGGTCGAAATAGGAAGCCTCGGTCTATCCGCCGAGATTCTCACCGTTTTGGGAGAGCCGGGCAAGGCGCTCGAAAAGGCCAGGCAGGCGAGCGCGCTGCTGAGTAAGCGGGATCCAAAGTGGATTGAAGAAAACTGGAAGCAATGCGTCGACGTGATGCGGACGATTGCCTGGACGGAATGGAGATACGGAAGTCTGGCGTCGGCAGTAGGCGTAATTCGCGAGTCGGACACTCTGGTCCGGCGTCACCAAGCCGAGATCAACCCGATTGCGGACAATGTGACGAAGCTGTATCGAATAGCCGCCGAGATTTTACTGGAAAGCGGGGAATTCGACGATGCGACGGAATGTATCCGCCGGGCGCTAGCGACGGCTAAAGGACTTCAATTAGCCCTCAGTTGCGCCGTACTGGCACGCGTGCTGCGAGCGCAAGGCGATAAAGACGAGGCCTCCGGCTGGCTCGCGAACGCGCACGACTCTATGGAGGAAATTAGCAACCCGTCGAAACGCAATCACGCCAAGGCCGGCGTCTTCTATCACCAATCCTTCACCGCCGACACCGCGGAGGCCGTTTCATTCGCCGCCAAATCCCTCGAAGCCTATCAATCGCTCGCATCCGAATTCCCGGAGCGATGGCGAACCCGCGTCGCCGATGCGCAGGTATTGCTTGCCAAGCGGATGCAGGACGCCGGGATGAACGAAGAAGCCAAAACGCAATATCGCGAGTGTCTCGCCTTCCTCGCCGATGACCAATCGGAATTCGCGCGCAAACTCCGCGGCCAAATCGAATCAGCGCTCAACGCGGCTTGAAAAAAGCGTGTGCGCCAGCGTGCTCGCCATAATAATCCCTCCGCCGACAAGCGCCAACCCCCCCGGCCGTTCGCCGTGGAAAAAGTAAGTCCAAACCGGGCTCATCGCCGGTTCCAGCAGAATCAGCACCGACGCCTCAAACGCCGGCACATGCTTCACGCCGCGAGTCATGCAGAAATACGCCAGCCCAATCTGGAAAATACCCAGATAGAGCAGCACCGAAAGATCCGCCGCGCCAACGCCGCCCAGCGGCAGCGCGAATGGCAGCGCCACCGCGAAAGCGACTAAATTGCCGGCACTCACAACCGGCAGCGAACTCGCTCCATCCTCCCTCGACAGCCAGCGCAACGCGGTTACGGTCAACGCCCACGTCAAGCCGGTCGCCGCGGCCAGCGCATTCCCCAGCGCCGGATTGGGTGCCAATACGGAAGCGCCGGAAGAGTCAAAAAGGAAACAAGCCATCCCAACCGCCATCACCCCGCCCAACGCATAATCGCGAAACCGGTTCGGTTCTTTCAACAGCAATGGTCCGATGGCAAGCAGATAAAACGGCGCCGTGGCCTGTAAAAATATAGCGTTGGCCGCCGTAGTGAGTTTGTTGGCCAGGACGAAGAGCACCAGCGTCGCCGCGTACGCTATTGCAGCCAGCCAAACGCGCCAGGACCCGATGCGGCGAGCCTCGGGCAGCAACACCAGCAGCACCATCGCGGCGATCAACGATCGCAAACTCGCCACCTGCCAACTCGTCAGCGTTGTGGCCTTAATAGCGGCGCCGCCCGTGGAAAACAGCAGCGCCGCCGCCAACACGTAAAGGCGGTATTTCATTCCCTGGTCATGCGAATCTTCGGCTTAACGAATTCGCCCGCCGATTCTTTCAGCAAGCGTTTCTCGTCGCCCGACGCCCCCGGCACGATCGGCTTCACCAGCAATGTCCCCGTAATCGGGATGCCGGGCGTATAGACCGCCAGCGCCACATAATACGTTCCCAGCCGATTGCCAATCAGATTCGGCAGTACGGTCAGGTCTTCATTGCCCGTATCGCCCGTCGCGCTGAAGTCGGCGGCGATGCGGCCATTTTCAATCGCCGGCGGTTGCTGGAAGCGAACGTGGATATCGACGTCAACACCGGGTGTGGCCGTGCGAAGTTCAAACTTCAAGCCGCCGGGCTGGTTGACGTTGATGCGGAACACGTTGCTGCCGCCCAAAAGCTCCGGACCTTCCACTGCGGCTAGGCTAAACGTCGACGCCTCGTTAAACGTCAATTCGCGGCCCAACACCGGCGTCGCGCCCGGAGCGCGTTCAATCGTGGCGGTGACCGAACCGGTGACATTTACGCCCGTCGTAAACAGCCCCGTGGCGATAAAATACCTGCCGGCGCGCAGCGGCGGATTCGACGCCGAAGTAAGGACGATCACCTCATTGCCGGTGAGCGTTTCGGAGAAGTGATCGGCCACCAATTCGCCTTCCGCCGTCAGATCCACATCGGCGCCGTATCGGACGTATAGATCCACATCGGCGTTCGGCGTCGCGGTGGTCAGGCGTACCGTTAGCCGCGTCGCGCCTTCGGGAACATCAATGCGATAGCCGTAGTTGCCGTAGAAAAGAATCGGACCCTCCACCGCCGGCAGCGCAAGCTTGCCGGGAACGCCGGAACTCAAAATCGTTGGGGCCGTTGGGGCCGCGGCGGTGCGTTCGATGGTCGCCGTAACGGTGCCGGTAAACGCCTTCGCGTTCGTGAAATTGACAAACTGGATGTAGTAGATTCCAGCCTTCAAAGCGGGCGTGGACCCGGTGTTGATATCAATACTTTCGTCACCGGCCGCGCCCTCGGAAGCATAGTCGGAATCGGGCTTGCCGCTGACCACGCGCGCCAGCGCACCGAACTTCACAAACATATCGACATCGACATCGGCGGTGGCCGAACGGAGATCAATCTTCAGCCGTGTCGCCCCTTCCGGCACGGTGATCTGGAACGCGAGATCCCCGGAGAACAGCGTCGGCCCGGTGGCTGTGGGCAGATTCACGGGGCGGGAAACGCCGCTTGCCAGGACGACCGGCGTTGCGTTGGAACCCGCCGGAGCCGTTGAGATCGTCGCGGTGATATTACCGTTAGCCGCAATGCCAGTGGTGAACAGCCCCAGCGCCACAAAGTACGTCCCCGAACGCAGGGGCGGCGTCGACTGCGCCGTGATCGTGATGGTCTCGTTGCCGCCGTCGGAGTCCGAGCGGTGGTCGGTGACCACCCGGCTGTTCTCCGTGACCACTTCGGCCCCGAAGCGGGCGTACAGATCGACATCGGCGTTGGCGGTACTCGTGTTGACGCGGATCTGTAGCTGCGTCGCCCCTGCGGGCACGTTAATCCGGTAAGCCGAACTGCCCCGGAACAGCGTGCCGGTAGTGACGGCGGGCAGGCTGAAGTTGCGGCTCACACCGCTGGTCAACAGCGTAGTTTCCGAAGCGCCTCCGCCGGTACTGGCCGCGCCCACGCGCGCCGTGAGTGTGGTGACGATCTCGCGCCCGGTCGTGAACGCGGCGATGGCGATATAGTACGTTCCGGCCCGCAATGGCGGTGAAGACTGGGCGTTGATCAGGATCCGTTCATTGCCGGAGTTGGTGATGGAGTTGTAGTCGGACCGGATACGGCCGCTTTCCAGCGCCGGCGCACTTTCAAAGGAGACGAAGAGGTCCAGATCGGCGTTGGCGGTCGTGGTCGTCAGATTGATTTCGAGCTCGGTGGCACCCTCCGGGACCTGTACGCGATAGCCCTGACTGCCGCTGAACAAGGTCGACATGCTGATGGAGGGCAGCGTCACACGCAGCGGCGTGCCGCTGGTAATCACGGCACCGGCCGAGGGGTTCGTCGTGCCGCCGCCGCCGGGCGTCCCGCCCGCGCGATCCTCCAAAAGAGTGCGGATTTGCGGGAACGCGACGTCAAAACGACCGTACCAATCAAAGGCCGGACGCAGGTCGCATTCGGTCTGGCCGGTTGCCGGACGCGGGCCCCCGGAAAGCATCCCGACCAGTTGATTCTGATCGTTGAAAATGCCGGAGCCGGAGGATCCGCCTTGCGTCACGCCTTCGCGCCAATTGATGGTGTAAAAGTTCTGAGCCGGGCGGCTGCGCGTGTTGACAGTATCGCCGCGAGAGCCGAACGAAATCTTCTTCAAATCGCCCGTCGGATGATGAATGCCGGTGACGGCACCGCCCAGGCCCAGTTCATCAGCGTTCCAACCGGCGAAAATTGTCCCATTGGGAACGCTGTTCAATCGGAGCAGCGTGAAGTCGCCCGCTTCCAGCGAACTGCCCGCCATGTAGCGCGCCCCCAGCGCGCGGCCGATGGACGCCGCCGTGGGAGCGGGCCCGTTGCAGCTCTGCGACTGAAACAGGAAAAATGCCTCCACCGTGCGCGCCTCGGCGTCCGTGGAAATGCAGTGCGCGGCCGTCAGGAAATACGGAACGAAGGAGCTGTTGCGCGTGTTGACAACCGTGCCGCTGCACAACGCGCCGCCATCGCCGGTTTCAAACGAAATGCGGGCCACGGCGCGAGCAAGCTCGGCATATTCCGGACGGCAGTTGACGTCGATGTTGCAAGCGAGCGCGGCGGCGCGCGAGTCGCCGGTTTTCGCCAGGGTCATGTCCGGGGCTGGCTTGGCGAGTTGAATAGGCATGTCCGT
>CAMDKT010000229.1 GCA_945900935.1 Candidatus Sulfopaludibacter sp. SbA3
AATTCGGCTGCAATACCGCGTATCCCCGATTCGCCAAAAACTGCGGCAGCGCGCTATACCCCCACGTGTCCCGCCCCCACGGCCCGCCATGAGGCACCACCACCAGCGGCATCGGCCGCTTTGCCCCTTTCGGAATCGTCAAATAAGCCGAAATCTCCAATTCATCCGACGATTTATACCGGATCGATTCCATCCCGGCAAGCGCCGCACGCGGCAGTTTCTCCCGATTCTTATACTGCAACTCCGTCTTCTTCGTCCCCCGGTCGAACAGGAATACTTCCCCAGGGTCCGTATCGGAAAACACACTCACCAGGCAGCGCGTCTCGTCGCTCGTGCAACCAACATTGGCCACTTCCCGCCCCGCAAACCGTTTCCGCAGCAAATTGTAGTCGGCTTCCTTCGCCTTATTCTTCCAATGCAGCCGCGTCCGGTCTTCGGTATACGATGTCGCGTCAAGCTCGTCGGTCACTTCGGAAAAGAATGCGCTTCCAAAATCAACGCGCTTGTTCGGATCGCTTTCCACTAACTCCGTCTTCCCCGTCGCGATGTCCAGTAAATACAAACCCGTCAAATCCACACTCTCGCCGCCATTCGATGCCATATAGGCGCGCTTGCCGTCTTTGTGAAAGCGCACTAACCCGCAACCCTCAAAAACAGTGCACGAGTAAATCATCTGAAAGCCATCGGGATCTACCCGCAATATCTCCGTGTCGCCCTTGTCGTTGGTGCGGTCCGCCGCGCGCAGTTTGCCCGTCAGGTCGAAATACCAGCCGCTAATTCGCTCCGTGTTCGTCCGCAGCAGCGTCTTCTCGCCAGTCGAGAGTTTCAATCGGTACAGGTCATGCCACGCCTTGTCTCTGTCGTTGATCCCGATGTAAAAGGTGTCCGGATCATTCTTCGGCGTCGAATAAATCCGTGTCGTCACGTCTTTCGCGTTGGTCAGATTGCGCGGCTCCGGCTTGGCCGCCATCGGGTCGATCGAGTAGACGTTGAAGTTCTCATCGCCATCGTTGTCCTGCACGAACAAAACATACTTCGCGTCGCGCGTCCAGAAATAAGAAGGAATGGGCCGTTTCAATGAAGCCGTCAGCGGCCGCGCTTCGGAGAACGGCGCACCGGCCTTCTTGATCCAAATATTCCGAACCTTATTCAAAGGCCTCATGAAAGTGAGGTATTCGCCGTTCGGCGAGATTTGCGCGCCCGAAATTTCCGGATCGTCGAAGAACAGTTCCCGGTCCAGCAGCGGCGGCTGCTGAGCAGTCAGGAAGGACACGGTTATCGCCGCCAGTATTGGAAGTCGCATATGTTTATATTAGTGCCAACGACCAATTTAATCTTCCGCCTGCTTCAATCCCTTCTCTTGGCCCCGCTCTCCGTCGCCGCCGCCGCCGATTTTGACATCCTGATCCGCAACGCCCGCGTCGTCGACGGCTCCGGCAATCCCTGGTTCAAAGCCGATGTCGGCATTCGCGCCGGCCGCATCGCGAAAATCGGCGTCCTCCCATCCGCCACCGCCGATCGCGCCATCGACGCCGCCGGCCGCGTCCTCGCCCCCGGCTTCATCGACGTTCACACGCACATCGAACGCGCCATTTTCATCGAACCCCGCTCCGATGGTTTCCTCCTCGATGGCGTCACCTCGGTCGTCACCGGCAACTGCGGAACCTCCGCAACCGACCTCAAAGACTTCTTCGCCCGCCTGGAAAAAACCGGCATCGGCATGAACATCGCCGCATTAATCGGCCACAACAGCGTCCGCAACGCCGCAATGGGCAGTGCCAATCGCGCCCCAACCACCGCCGAACTCGCCGCAATGCGTGCCCTCGTCGCCCAAGGAATGCGCGATGGAGCAGTCGGTTTCGCCACCGGTCTCTGGTACGTCCCCGGAACCTATTCCCAAACCAGCGAAGTCATCGAACTCGCCAAGGCCGCCGCTCCCTTCGGCGGCGTCTACGCCACACACATGCGCGACGAAGGCGTTGACGTCGAAAACGCTATTCGCGAAGCCATCCAGGTCGGCAAGGCCTCACGTCTGCCCGTCCAAATCTCCCACTTCAAGATCATCGATCGCCGCCATTGGGGCAAATCGGAAAAGACCCTCCAAATGGTCGAGGAAGCCCGCCGCGATGGCCTCGATGTCGTCGTCGATCAGTACCCCTATACCGCCGCCAGCGCCAGCATCGACATCTTCTTCCCTAGCGAGGTTCTCGCCGATGGCCCCTCCGCCATCGTCGAACGTTTGACCACGGGCGCAAGCCGCAAACGCATCGCCGCCCAAATGGCCTCCGAGCTAACGCTCCGCCAAGGCCAGCCCGATTACTCATTCGCCATCATCGCCACCTTCCCGGAGGATCGCTCCGCCGAAGGCAAATCGATCAGCGAGATCAACCTCGCTCGCGGCCGCCCTAAAACCCTCGCCGCCGAAATCGAAACCCTCATGGACATGCGCATCAAGGGTCGCCCCTCCATCGTCTATCACGTCATGAGCGATGCCGATGTCGATCGCATCATGCGCCATCCGCTCACAGCCATCGCCAGTGACGCCGGCTTGGTGCCTTTCGGCGAAGGCGTCCCCCACCCCCGCATCTACGGCACCAACGCCCGCGTCCTCGGTAAGTACGTCCGTGAACGCGGCGTCCTCACCCTGGAGGACGCCATTCGCAAAATGACGTCCCTCCCCGCCCGAACCTTCGGCTTCCACGACCGCGGCATCCTCCGCGAAGGTTTCGCCGCCGACCTCGTCCTCTTTGACCCCGCCCTCGTCCGCGATCACGCCCAGTTCGACAAGCCCCATCAGTACAGCACCGGCTTCGATTTTGTCATCGTCAACGGAGCCATCGCCATCGATGAAGGCAAACCCAACGCCATCCGTTCCGGCCGCATTCTCCGCCGCCAGTAGTTTTTGTGGGAAACTCAATCGTTCATGCCAATTTCCCGCCTACCGCTCGCGCTCCTGTTCACCGCGACGGCTCTCTCTGCCCAATCTCCTGTATCTCTCTCCTACCAAGTGGAATGGCGCCTGATTAACGCCGGCCGCACCGACCTCTCCTGGACCCCAGGCCCCACTGGCTACAAAGCGCAATTGAAGGTGTTTTCCGCCGGTTTGGTCTCCCGCCTCTTCAAAGTCAACAATGTGTACGACACCCAGGGAACCGCCGATTTGTGTGCGCAACAAGTCCGTTTACAGGCCGAAGAAGGCAGCCGGAAACGCGAGACCACCATTCGTTGGACCGAAAACAAGTCGTTCTATAAAGAACGCGACCTCATCAAAAATGAGACCATTCTGGAGCGGGAGTTGGACACGCCCGGCTGCGTTCACGACGTTGTTGGAGCATTGGCAAAACTGCGCTCGCTCAACAGTTTACAGCCCGGCCAGTCGACGACTCTCCCAATCAGCGACGGCAAGAAAATCGTGATGGCGCGCATCGAAGCGCAGGAAAAGGAAAAGGTCTCCACCCCGCTTGGAAACTTCCCGGCCATTCGCTATGAAGCCTTTCTTTTCAACGACATCCTGTTCAAACGGAATGCCCGGCTTTTCATTTGGATCAGTGACGACGCCCGCCGCCTGCCCGTGCAAATTCAGGTCCGTATGCGTATACATATCGGAACCGTGACGTTTACCCTGGATACAGTGGATCCGCCAGTGGAAGGAAGAAAGAAATGATGCGATGGATGTTGTTGTGCGCCTTGAGTTTACCGCTCGCCGCGCAATTGGAACTGTTGAATGCGCGCGACGCGTTGACGCTCGCCGGCCGTATGATCCAACTCGCCGAATCGACTTCGGTCACCGCCCCCGGCCTGGCCCGCGCCGCCGCGCCGATGCTGGAAAACCTCAATCAGGACGACAAGGCCATCAAAATCGCTGGAAGATTAACAATCGGCACCACTTACGGGCTGCTCGCCGATGCCCGATCCTACCTTGCGCTGGCCGATGGCGTGCCTAAACCCTTCCCGCCCAACCCAACCGCTAAACAGCAGTTAACCGAATTGCGGGATGCCGTCGAGCGCCTGGAGATTCACTTCCGCGCGATGCTGACGGCGACCGAAACGCAAATGCGCGGCGCAGACCGTGACAACCTTCGCCGCTATGCCGAAGCAAACACAACACTTGCGGCCGCAACGCCGAATCGCGTACTGTTCTACGGAGACTCCATCACCGATGGCTGGCGTCTCAACGAGTACTTCCCCGGCAAGGACTTCGTGAATCGCGGCATCTCCGGCCAGATCACCGGCGAAATGCTCGGCCGAATGCAAGCCGACGTCATTAATCACAGACCGGCCGCGATGTTAGTCCTGGCCGGAACCAACGACATCGCCCGCGGAGTGAGCGTCGAAACCATCCAAAACAACCTCAAAATGATGGCCGATCTGGCCGAAAAGCACTCAATTAAGGTCATCCTAGCGTCCATTTTGCCCACTTCTGACCACCATAAAGACTCCAATCCCCGCTTTGAGATGACCAAAGGGCGTCCGCTAGCTGTCATCCGGGATCTGAATCAGTTCATCTCTTCGATGTGCCAAAAGCGCGGTTTCACCTACCTGAACTACTACGACGCCACCGTGGATTCGAGCGGCCAATTGAAAGCCGAACTCGCCAACGACGGCCTGCATCCGAACGCCGACGGCTACCGGGTGATGGCACCGCTGGCGCTGGCGGCGATTGAAAAAACGCTCACCCCGGCGCGAATCCCGCAACAAACCGGCAAGAAGAAACGTCAATAATCTATGCGTTGGTTAGCCGCCGCCCTTTTGTTCGCAGTCCCGATGTCGGCGCAGACGCGCATGACAGTGGAGCAGTTGCGCTCGTTTTTGAAGTCCTCAATGGACCTGCATCAGTCGGATATCCAGGTGGCTGGCTACCTGAAGAAGTCGAAGCTGACCCACCGGCTGGAGCCCCGGCATTTCGAAGAGTTTTCGGGAATGAGTGTGGGCCCCAAAACGGTGGAAGCGCTGCGGGATTTGCTGACGCTAACGAAAGAGTTGCCAGCCGCGCCGACGCCGGTCCCGGTGGCCCCCAAAGTCGTGATTCCGCCCCCCGCGCCGCCATCGGCGGAGGAGCAGAAAGAGATCATCGAAAAGGCCAGGGAATATGGGCTTGGGTATTCCAAACGGCTGCCAGACTTCCTCTGCATGCAGGTAACGCGGCGCTACGTAGACCCCTCGGGGCTCGAATTCTGGCGCAACGCGGACACGATCACGACGCGGCTATCGTACTTTGAGCAGAAGGAAGATTACAAGGTCATGACCATCAATGGACGCATGACCGAAGTGCCGTATCAGAAGCTGGATGGCTCGACGTCGTCTGGCGAATTCGGGTCGATGATGAAGGAGTTATTTGAGCCGGATACGCAAGCCCGATTCGAATGGCAACGATGGGCGACGTTGCGCGGAAAGCGGAACCACGTCTACACCTACTACGTGGCACAGCCGAATTCGAAGTGGACGGTTTCCTACCAGCGCCGGGAAGTGACCACACCGGGCTATCGCGGCTTGGTCTTCGTGGATCGGGACACCTTCGAAGTAACGAAAATCACGCTCGACGCGGACATGCCGCCGAGTTTTCCGGTCCAGATGGCGACGACAACGCTGGATTACGACAGCATCGAGATTTCGGGAAGCAAGTTCATGCTGCCCTTGCGGGCGGAGGTTCGGATGCGATCCGGCAAGGAACTGATGAAGAACGAAGTCGAGTTCCGTCTGTACCGGAAGTTCGGCGCCGACACTTCAATCAAGTTTGATACGCCCGAGGCGCTGGGCGCCGATGTGACGGCCGAGCAACCGCCGAAGCCTTAGAAACACGGCTTAATCAGCGTCACTTTCGTGTAAACAACGCGGAAACCCTGCCGTTCGTAATTGCGTTGGGACTGGCTTCCGGGCATCGTATCGGCGGTAACAATGTCGCATCCCGCCTGGGCCGCCATCGAAAGCCGGGCGCGGATGAGCTTTGCCTGCAAACCTTCACCGCGGAAACGCGGGAGTGTGCCGTCGCATTGGAAGATTCCGAGCCCGTCGCGAACATCGAGTTGCGCACCCGCGGCAGGCTCCGCGCCGCCTCGGATAATCAGATTACGGCAAGTCGGCAGGGCGAACAGCGTCTGGCCTAAATCCCGGCCCATGGCAGTGACGACATCGAAAAATGCCTCGGCCATCATCTGGCTCCATTCGGCGGGATCGTCCGCTATAACCACGTCGGGGTCATTGACGAAGTCAGCATCGGTAACGGCGCGGACCAGCGTGTTTTCAAAAGTGCCGAACTCGTAGCCGCGGCGGGCGAGATTCGTATAGAGCGCGGCGTCAGCGAAGGGCGTCAGCGTAAGGGTAACAGGAGCCATCCGCTCGGCGTAAAACTGTTCGACATCGTCGAGGGAAAACTCGGCGAGACCGGCGCCGCGCACTTGCGTCAGCGGCGATTCCTCATTCAAGAATACGGCCACACCGCTGCCGACGGGAAAGGCCTCGGCGGTGGAACTGGGGAACAAACCGCGGTGAGCTTCGACCGCGTCGTGCCCAAGCGCCGCGGAGGCCTTTTCGAGACGAACGGCCAGATCTCGACTGGCGTGAATAACCATGTCCTTCCACCATGCCACATCGGCGGAGTGAATTTCTATAGTACCGCTCCCATGGCCCTATCCCCCGGCGACAAACTCGGCCCCTATGATCGGCGCTGGAGGAATGGGCGAAGCGTTAGAAGCGCGCGACACGCGCCTCTAACGCACCGTCGCCATCAAAGTGCTGCCCGATCACATCGCCAGCGGCGCGGCGTTCCTGGGGAGCCAGGGCGACATTTGGGACGCGCAGAAGGACATGCTGGCCGACACGCTGGGCGCGGTGGCGGCGACGGCGTTATTTTTTTGCGCGGGGTTACGGGAGTATCAGCTTGCTGCCAATGGACTCAAGCGTGATGGAGAACGTGAGGTCCTCGCCGGCCAGGGGATGATTGGCGTCGAGCATGACGCCGTCTTCCTCAATGCTGACGATCTGCGCGACGAGCGCGCCGCCGGGGCCTTCCAGTTGCAATTCCTGGCCGAGTTCCAGCGGCATGTCTTCGGGAAACTGATCTTTGGGAATGCTGATAACCATCTCCTCGCGCATGGGGCCATAGGCCTCATCGGCGGGGATGGTGCGAACGACGTTGGCACCCACTTCCAGGCCCTTGACGGCGTTTTCAAAACCCGGGATGACCATTCCCTGCCCGAGCGTAAATTCCAAAGGCTCGCGGCCCTCGCTCGAGTCGAATACGGTCCCATCGGTTAGCGTTCCTTTGTAGTGAACGCGAACGAGATCTCCTGTAACAGCGGGCAAATGAACGCTCCTTTCGCGCGGGCGGCAACGCCCTTGCGAAGAATAACACGGAGGCGGGTATTTCGATTGGTACAATTGAGAAAAATGGCTAAAAAGCGAATTGGAATCCTTACCGGCGGCGGCGACGTGCCGGGGTTGAACTCAGTGATCAAAGGGGTCACGTACCGGGCCACCGGGGCCGGGATGGACGTGATGGGGTTTCGTCGTGGTTGGGAAGGACTGACCCATCTCAACATGGAGGACGAAGAATCGAAGGCTGCGTATCTGCGGCCGCTGGACCGGATGATTACCCTCGATATCGACCGCAGCGGCGGCACCTATCTGCACTCCAGCCGGAAGAATCCGGCGCGTATGCGCGCGCTGCCGGAGTTCCTGGACGCCGGCAGCTTCCCCAGCGAAATGGTGACCAAGAAGGGCGAGACGTACAAGGCCTGGGATGTATCCAAGCACGTGTTGAAGAACCTGGAGGCGCTGGGCGTGGACACGCTGGTGGCCATTGGCGGCGACGACACATTGAGCTATGCGCAGAAGCTGCACAAGCAGGGGTTCAAGGTTGTTTGCGTGCCGAAGACGATGGACAACGACGTGCAAAACACCGAGTACTGCATCGGCTTTTCGACGGCGATCACGCGGGCGCACGACGCCATTCAGCGGCAGCGGACGACGGTTGGATCGCATGAACGCGTGGGGATTTTCCGCGTGTTTGGGCGCGATGCGGGATACACGGCGCTGTATACGGCTTACGTGACTTCCATCCGCTGCGCCATTCCGGAGTACAAGTTCGACCTGAAGAAAATGGCCGATCTGATTGACGCCGACAAGGCCAACAACCCTTCGCAGTACGCCCTGATCGTTGTCAGCGAAGGCGCGTCGTGGGAAGGCTACGTGGTGCAGGAATATGGCGAGCCCGACGACTACGGCCACCGTAAGAAGATGAATGTGGGCGAGGCGCTGGCGGACGAACTGAGGAAGAGCAAGAAGCTGGACTGCATTGTCAGCGACCTGACGTATGACCTGCGCGCGGGCTCGCCGGACTTCACCGATAAACTGGTGGCGACGACGTTCGGCAACATGGCCTTCGACGCGATCCTGGAAGGCAAAAGCGGACTGATGGCGGCGATCACCGAGGGGCGCTACCGGATGGTGGACATTCCGGACCCGAAGCTGGGGCCGCGGAAGGTGGACGTTTCCACGATGTACAACGTGGAACGCTACCGGCCGAACTACACCGGCAAAGCGGGCATGCCGATTTTCCTGACCAATCCGTAGACTGTGCGGAACTGGTTGCGTGGTTTGTTTGGTTC
>CAMDKT010000230.1 GCA_945900935.1 Candidatus Sulfopaludibacter sp. SbA3
GATTGGCTCGATCGGCCCGCGGACACGCGTGCTGAGCTTTAGCGGGATTACGACGACGACGGGCATGGTGCTGCCCGTGAAAGAGATTTGCCGGGCGGCGCGGGCCAAGGGTGTATTGACGCTGGTCGATGGCGCGCACATGCATGGTCAAATTCCGTTCCGTGTGTCGGACATGGAATGCGACTTCATGGCCGGAAGCCCGCATAAATGGCTGTTCGCGCCGGCCGGATGCGGGTTGCTGTATGTGCGCAAGGAGATGCAGGAGCGCCTCTGGCCGTCGATCACGGTGGACGGCTGGGCGAATCCGGCATTGGAGGCCGCGCGGTTTATGCAGGTGGGGACGAACAATCGCGCGTTGTTTGAAGGGATGGTCGCGGGGTTGGAATTCGCGAAAGCGATTGGTCCGGACCGGATTTACGCGCGGATACATCAATTGGCGCGCATGGCGTTCGACCGGGCGCGGCAGACGCCGGGGCTCCGATTATTGACGCCGGACGATGACCGAATGTTCGGCTCACTGGTGAGTTTTCAAATGGAGCCGGCGCATTTCCGGAAGTTTTCGGCGCTGTGCAAGGAGCGGCGGATTTGGATTATGCAGTCGGAGCGGTTCCGGGTTTCGGCGCACATACACACGCGGCCGGAGGATATAGATCTGCTGTTCCGGACGCTGGCCGAAGCGCGCGCGTCACTGTAAATAGACCAAGAGGCCGGGCGGGGCGCTGTTGGCGCCGATACGGAAATGGATGGCATGGCTGCCGGGCGGAAAGAAGCCGGTGGGCAAGCGCAGATTGACTTGAAGGAGGCCGGGAAGGCCGGGAGCCGGGCCGGTCCAAACGATTTGAGCGGGCATCAAGCCGACGCGAACATCGATGGATGAGAGGGGGAGAGTTCCGGCGCCGGTGGCGAAAATCGTGACGACGGCGCCGCGGGCGACAGAGTTTTGGAGGCTGTTGACAGTGCCGTCCTTCAGAATGACTTGCGGGAAGACGCCGGGAGCGGCTTCGGCGACGGCGACAGCCGCCTGAGCACGCCGGACACCGCGATGATAGATTTCGATGCGAGCCTCGCGGCGGCCGGCGACCGAGGAGGGAATTTGCAGATTGATCTGCTGGGCGGAGACGTAGAGGAGCGGGGCGGCCTCGCCATCGACATAGACATCGACCTCGGCGAGCAGGCGTGGCCAGGGCGCGGAGGAGGAGGAGGGCTCCGTAGGACCGAAGGCCTCCCCGCGAATGGTGGCGAGCATTCCTGGCGCCACCGGGCCTTCGAAATTGGACGCCGAGTTGTAAACGCGCGCGCCATCCTGCAGACCCGAGATGAGGAGGGCTTCGGGACGGAGTTGGCGCACGCGGGCGTTGCCCATGTCGGCGATGGCGAGATTCCCCAAGGTATCGAAAACGAGGGCGGCGGGGGATTGGAACTGCGCGGCCGCGGCAAGTCCGCCGTCGCCGCTGAAGCCTGGGGAATCGGCCCCGGCAATTTTGATGACGCCGGCATCGGTGATCTGGCAGATGCGGTTCTTGCCCGTGTCGGCGACGTAGAGGCTGCCATCGGGGGCCACAGTGACGCCCCTGGGCGAAGCGAAGACGGGTTCGCCGACGGTGGTGAGAAGGCCGGTGAGATCGACGCGGCGGATACGGTTGTTGCCGGTGTCGGCGATATAGAGATTTCCGGCGAGGTCGAAGGCGAGTCCTCGCGGTTCGTTGAGTTGGGCGAAAACGGCGGCGGAACCTTCATACGCCAGGCCGGGGGCGCCGCTACCGGCATAAGTAGTAAGGATGCCGCCCCGATTGATGCGGCGGACGCGGTGATTGGCGGAGTCGGCGATGAAAATATCGTTTCCGGTTGGATCGACGGCGACGGCGGAGGGCGAGTTCAGCAGGGCGGCGGAGGCGGGGCCGCCATCGCCGCGGAAGACGGCGAAGCCATTGCCGGCTGCGGAGGAGATCAATCCGCTGGGAGAGATTTTCCGGAGGGCGTGATTGCCCGAATCGGCGACGTAGAGGAAGCCGTTCGAGTCGAAGGCGAGCCCGCGAGGGTTGTTGAGCGCGGCCTTGACGGCGGGGCCGCCGTCACCGGAATAGGCGGGTTTGCCGGTACCGGCGATGGTCGTGATGAGGCCGGCGGGGGTCACGCGGCGAACACAGTGGGCGCGCTCGTCGGCGATGTATAAATTGCCTTCGCGGTCGTAGGCGAGGGCGGCCGGGGCGAGCAGGCGCGCGGTATCGGCGGTGCCCCCATCCCCGCTGACTTCGCCGATTCCGGTGACGGAGCCAGCGGCGAGAGTGAGCCTGTTGGAGGGATCGACACGGTAAATGGAGGCGTTCCAGGCGTAGTAGGCGCCGCCGCTGGGATCGGCGGCAACGGCGCGTCCGGAGACAGGCAGGGCGGTAACTTCGCCTTGTGGAGTGCGCTTCAGCGCCCCGGTGGCGCGGGCGTCGGCGATATAGAGATTGCCGGCGTTATCGAAGGCGACGCCGGTGGGAGAATAGAGCGGGTAGTTGCGGAGAGCGTCGGCGAGATAGGCGGTGACGATTCCGCGGGCGACGCGGCGCAGGCGCTGTGAGCCGCTTTCGACGATGATGACGCCGCCGAGCGGCTCAAACGCGAGCCCGGATGGATTGCGGAGGGCCGAGCGAATCGCCGGGACGTTGTCGGCACCGTAGCCGGGATTTCCGGTGCCGGCGAAAGTCGCCAGCGTCCCGCGGAAATCGACGTAGTATACGCGGTGGGCGTCGAAGTCGGAGAAGTAAAAGCCGCCGTTGGTGTCGGCGAGGACGTTGCGGGGTGTCTTGAATTGCAGCGAGGCGGCGGGGCTGCCATCGCCGGAATCGCCGGCGGGGATGCTACCGCCGCCGGCGACGGTTCGAATGCGTCCGTCGGGGGTGATCAAACGGATGCGGGCGTTGCCCAGATCGGCGACGTAGAGATTACCATGGCGGTCAATGGAGAGGCCGTAGGGGCTGTTGAGGCGGGCGTTTTTGGCGGGGCCGTCATCGCCGGAATCGCCGGGGGAGCCATCGCCGGCGATGGTGCGAATCACGCCGTCGACGGAGACGGAGCGGATGCGGTGGTCGGCTGCGTCGGCAATATAGATCGTCCCGCCGGCGTCGACGGCGATACCCTCGGCTTGTTGCAGGATGGCACGGGAGGCCTGCCCGCCATCACCGGCGTTGTTGGATCCGGCCAGAGTTTGCACCCGGAATACCGGCTGGGCAAGGGCAGGGATAATAGCCCCACTGAGAACGCATACTATTCCTGAGAGAGCGCGAAGCATACGAGATAATTCCCCCTAAGAGTAAGTGGGATCCGGGTAGGATTTTTCTCATAGAAATTCGATATGGGTCCTATGGAAAGATTTGGACCTGCGCTTCGTCTGGTGTTTGCGATTGGGCTATTTGGGAACTCGATGGGGCTTTGGGCCGAAGTCCAGATGAAGAGCCGCGATGGCCAACCGGGCCTCTCCAACCGGCTGAGCCAGGCGAAAAGCCGAGTTGGGACGCGTTCCCATTTGATCCTGGACTTTCCGGAGCCGCCAACGCCGGAGACGGCGCGCTTGTTGGCGGCGCGGGGGATGCGCGTGGTGGCGTATTTGCCGCTGACCGGGGTGATCGTGGGCGTAGAGGGGACTGCGGATTTGCGAGGGCTCAATCTGGCTGGATTTGATGCTCTGCAGCCGGAAGACAAATTGAGCCGGGAACTGGCGCGGGCCGCGGACGATGACGGGCGGGCGGCGGCGCGGGCAGCGCGCCCGGCCTATTACATCGTGGAATTTCACGGGGACGTGCCGTGGGAAGAGCGCCGGACGATAGTGAGTGAATCCGGCGTGGAGATTCGCGATCACAAGGATCTGGTGGGCGATCACCTGCTGGTCCGGGGCACGCTGGCGCGGGTGCGGACGTTGGCGGAATGGGACGAAGTGGCTTATATCTTTCCGGCGAGCGGCGAACTGGTGACGGGGCTGCCATTGGTTGGGTGTGTGGGCGGGGCGACCGAGGCCGGCCAGGTCGGCCAATTGACGCAGCGAATCGGGGAGGGTTGGGACGGAGTTGGCCTGAACCGGGCCAATCTCACCTATTCCTTCCAGGGCGGCATGCCGCAACGGCTGCCGGAGGCGCAAGTGCAGGATGAAATTCAACGGGCGATGGCTGCTTGGTCGGGCGTAGTGCAAGTCGCTTTTCAGCGGACGAACAACACCGCGGGCGCGAAGAATATCAACATTCTGTTTGGAGCACGCGACCACGGGGATCCCTACCCATTCGACGGGGCCGGAAAGGTCTTGGCGCACACGTTTTATCCTGCGCCGCCGAATCCAGAGCCGATCGCCGGCGATCTCCATTTTGATAACGACGAAAACTGGAACCTTGGCACGGATATCGATATTTTCAGCGTCGCGCTGCATGAGCTAGGCCATGCGCTGGGGCTGGGCCATTCCGATGTTCCGAATGCGGTGATGTATCCGTATTACCGCCGGGCAACGGGACTGACACCGGAAGATATTGGGGCAATCCGGCTGCTCTATGCGGCGGCCAGCGACACCGATGCCCGGCCGGCGCCGCTGGTGTTGACTCTGTCGGCACCGGCCAACGCGGCCAAAACTTCCGGTGCGGCGATCCATGTTACAGGAACGCTGACGGGGCCGGTGGGTACTCCGGTGATGGCCTGGGCCACGAACCGGGGAATGGCGGGAGCGGGCTCGGTCACCACCGATGGGCGAGGCGGTTTTCAGTGGCAAATGACGTCTGTTCCGCTTGCGATGGGCGAAAACCAGATTACGGTGACCGCGTCCGACGCTGCCGGGCGTTCGATCAGCCGGGCGGTGGAAGTGCGGCGAGAGGCTACCGCGGTCGTACCGGTGCCGCCCGCTCCCGTCCCTCCAACACCGGTCCCGGCAATGAGTGTGTCGGTCACTTCGCCTGGGACCGGCGCGATCACGACCAGAAATCCTTCGAGCGCTAATGGATTCGTGACCGGTGGAACCGGCCGTCCAACGGTGCGCTGGAGCAGCGATCGAGAGAGTGGCGGAGTGGCAGTCGTAACCGCAACCACCGATGGAAGGTACCGTTGGGACGCTAATTCGATCGGACTACTCCTAGGCCCAAATCCGATCACCATTACCGCGACAGATACGGCCAACAGAACCAGTAGTGTATCGCTTCTCATCATTTACAGGTACCCGTCCGATGAGGGTGCGCCTACGGCTCCCCCGCAGCCCCCAACGCCGACTCCCATTCCGGCCTTCAGCCTCGACGTAGCCTCGCCGGGCGCAGACACGATCATCACCAGAAATCCGATAACAGCATCCGGCACCGTCTCGGGCTCAACCGGTCAGCCGTCGGTACGTTGGTCGAGTGATCGAGGATTCACCGGAACGGCGGTAGTGACAGCGATTCCGGATGGCAAATACCGTTGGGATGCGAATCCGATCGCCCTGCAACCGGGCGGGAATACGATAACTGTAACTGCCACCGACACGGCCAACAGAATCAGCACCCGTAACTTCCGCGTCAACTACAGCTTCTCTCAGCCCGACGTTCCCGACGCGGACACCCAGCCGCCGCGAATCACGATCATCAGTCCCAAGACTACATTTCTGATGACGCCGAGCTATTCGATTTCTGTGCGCGGAACCGCCCACGACATTTCAGGGGTTACCGAAGTGCGGTGGGAGTGTTCCTGCGGATCGCAAGGCACCGCTCAGGGGATAACGCAATGGACCGTGCCCAACATCAGTCTGCCTGCCGGAACTCACAAAATTAAAATCTTCGCCACGGATTCCGCTGGTAACCAGGGAACGGTGGATTTCCTGGTAATGCGGTACGAAAACTAGTTTCTCCCTAGAAAATAAAGGCTAACCCCCCTCGCACCGTGCGGGGGGATGGGAGCAGCACCACTCGGCGGCCGTTAGCGCCTTGTAAAGGAAGATAGCCCTGTTGCAGCAGATTGCGCAATTCCGCCACCGCCTCGACTCGCCCCGCCCAGATGCCGAAGCTCGGAATCGGCTGGCGAAGCTGCACATTCACGCCAAGGTCTGGGGAATGGCGCTGCGTCATGTAACGATGGGCAGGCAGAGCGGCGCGGTAATCGGTCAGCATGTAACTCGCCGTGACGCGCGTACCGGCCCTGGGCAGTGTTCCCGCGGCGCGAAGGTTGATCCAATTGCGCTGCGTGCGGCGCAACGCGCCCCGCAGGCTTTCCGGATCTCCGATCTGAATCATTTCGCCGCGAGGCTGAAGCGTTCCGGCGTTGCCAAAAGAAACGTGCGCGGACCAATCGTCCACGATACGCCGTTCAATTGACGCCATCAATCCCCGGCGCTGATAGCTGCCGATGTTAAAGATGCTGGATCGCGTGAACAGGTCCGGCAGCATTTCGCCGGTCGCGTAGTCGCTGGTATCGCCAATGGCGGTGAGCGCGGCATTCGCTACATCCTCAATATAGGCGGAAATCGAGACTTTTGTGTCCACGTCGAAATCGTGCGCCAGCGTCGCTTCGGCTTGATTCATGCGCTGCACGTGGGCGCGCCCGCCCCGCATGGATACGCGCGGAAACGCACTCAGCGTGGAAAGATCCTGGCGCAGTTCGCCGCCGTGGACCGGGCCGGCGACATACATTTCCTCCGGTGCCGAGCCGCTGGACCAGGCGACGCGCAACGAGTTCTTCTTAGTGACTTCGATGTCGAGCCGGGCGAATGGACTCACCAGGTTGAGCCTGTCAAAAAAAGCCACCGATTCCAATTGCGCCCCGTAGGTCAGCTCAATCTGATTGTTCAACTTGGCGCGATCAATCACCATGCCGGTCATTGTGCCCATCGAGGGCGACGGTCCGCCGTTCAGAACAGCGCCCCCGCGCGTCGGTAAAAACGTTTGGCGCACGGTCAACTGCACTTCGGGAGAGTTGGAGACAGGCAGGCCGTTGGTGATCGAATCCCGGCTGTAGCGAGTACGGAAGCTGGCGACGGGCATCCCGGCGGCCGAAGCGTACCCGAGGTTTCCGGAAACTTGCAGGTTGTTGACACCGTATAAAGAGGTCGCGACAGCGAAGGCGGTGCCCAAATCCGGCTGACTGCCCTGAAACGCATTGGCACCGTCACCAGCGGAAAGTCGAACCATCCCGCGGGTATTCGTGAAGATATTTTCCTGCCTGGAAATGGACGGCAAAAACCGCAGAACGGGCCGAGTAGACATGGAACTGCGGAGAACCCAGCGCCAATCGTCGGAAAGGAGGCGAGGGGCGTGAGGCGTGGCGTAAACGAACTCGACGGAGCTGAGCACGCTGGCAAGATTGATATTCAGGAAGCTGCGCATGCCCGGCTGTATCAGGATGCCCTCCCGGATGGCGGGGACGAAACTGCCCAGCGAAACACGAACGATGTAGGTGTCCGGCACAAGGTTGTCGAAACCAAACTGACCACGCTCATTGGTCATCGCTTTTTGGACGAGCTTTTCCAGACGATTGAAGAGGAGTACCGTCGCGCCCATCTGCGCAATGCCGCCGGGATCGGCGACGACGCCAATGATTGTACCGGCCGTTGGCAAATCAGCCGCCGACACAATCCCAGCAGGCGCGGAGCCGATAAAAATCAGCCCGCCGTGAAGAAAAGCGATTTGGCGCCAGCGCGAGAACATAGGCATCCAATCTCCGAATGGCCTTCCGGACTTACCGCCAAGCGACGCTACAAACTACGTAACAGTGAACTTGGCGGACGGGTTTACGGTTAGGTTCCGGATCTTATCCGTCACTTTCATCTTCAGTTCGTACTGCCCAGGTGCGAGCGATTTGAGCGGGAGTAACTTCTCAATCGTCACTTCGGTGGGGCTGCCATCCTTGATTTCTTCCGTGAACTCAAAGATTTTTTCGGTTGACCCGACTTTATTTACCTCGTAGACCACTTGGCCTACTGGCTTTCGTGTTTTCTCGTCGGCTTCAAAATTATACAACTTCACGTAGATGCCCATTTTCTCGTCGCGAGAAAAGGACTCGGTGACGCGCGGGCGAACCTTGGTGCTGCCGATCACGAACTGACCGGCGCCGATGGAACGCGTGGGCACTTTTTCGATCAAGTCAGCCAGCACGACGCTCGAGTGCGTGAAGACATCGTCATCCATGCGAGGAACGTTCAGCGCCATTTCGTAGTTGTTCATGTTGCCGCCGAAGACATCCTTCACGACCACATTCATGCGGTAGGTTCCCGGCGGCAGCGGGATCGATTTCTGATACAGCGAAGAACCCTTCGACGCCGCTTCCAACATCTCCGATGGAACCTCAGTAGTCACAACGTCCTCAAACACATTAACCACGCGGCGCGACATCGACGTAATGCGGGAATAGATGTTGACAGCGGCTTTGGCCACGCCGTCCTTGTTCTGGAACTGCAGGTCTTTCTTCTCCATCAGAATGGTGACGTTCGTCTGAATGGAGTTCGCCGTCATGCGCATGAAATCCGCGCGGACGCGAATGGGCAACAGGTTGAACTTGACGGTGGAGTTGACGGCGGCCTCCAGATCCTTAAACTTTACGGCCGGCGGCTTTTGCAGACGGGCGAACTGCTGCAGGCGTTCGAACTGGTTCATCCTCATGGGCA